>JAVEVN010000069.1:0-5488 GCA_034005025.1 Candidatus Izemoplasmatales bacterium
TTAGAAAATCTATTAAAGTTTGTTGATGATAAAGAATTCCAAGAAGAATTCTTAAAAGTTAAATTTTTGAAAAAGAAAGCTTTAGCAGAAAGAATTAAAGAAGAACAAAACATCGATATCGATCCTAATTCTATCTTTGACATCCAAGTAAAAAGACTTCATGAATACAAACGTCAATTGATGAATGCTTTACATATCATGAGTGTCTACAATACATTAAAAGCTCGTCCTGAGTTTAGGAAAGAGTATGTTCCACATACCTTCATCTTTGGCGCTAAAGCGGCTGGAACTTATTACTTCGCAAAAAAGATTATCAAATTGATTAACACAATCGCTAAAAAAGTTAACAATGATCCGGAAACAAACAAATATTTAAAAGTTGTTTTCGTTGAAAACTACAATGTTTCTTACGCGGAAATGATTATGCCAGCAGCTGATATCTCTGAACAGATATCAACCGCTTCAAAAGAAGCCAGCGGCACCGGAAACATGAAGTTTATGATGAATGGAGCTTTAACCTTAGGTACATTGGACGGAGCGAATGTTGAAATCAACGATTTAGTCGGTAGCGACAATATCTTCGTATTTGGGTTAAGCAGTGAAGAAGTTAATAATTTAAATCTTTATGGCGGCTATAATCCAAAAGAAATCTACGAAAAAGATTCAGAAATTAGAATTTTACTAGATCAATTGGTTAACGGTTTCTTTAATGAAGTTGACCGCTATGAATTCAAAGAAATATTTGATAATCTAGTCCATAGAGACTCTTACTACGTATTAAAAGATTATCAAGCTTATAAATTAGCTGCTAATAAAGCTAATGAAGCATATAAAGATAAGCATCTCTGGGCTAAAAAAGCGCTGATAAATATCGCTAAAAGTGGTATTTTCTCTTCAGATCGCTCTATAAATGATTATGCCAATGACATTTGGCATGTTAATTCTGTATTAAAAGGTTGATTTTTCAGCCTTTTTCTTATTTTTTATAGGAGGTATAAGGTTATTATGAACGAATGGATTGATTTGACTGTAAATGTAAAAAAATCTAATTTGGTTTTTCCTGGTGACGATAACTTGGAGATTAAAAAAGTAAAGAACCTTACTGACGATGGGTATAACTTAAACGAACTGACACTAAACATGCATATCGGCACGCATATTGATTTTAAATCCCATGTTTATGCAAAAGAAGAAGAATTAATTTTTCAAGATTTTATGGGTAAAGCAAATGTTATCAGACCAAAGGTTATCGATCGAATAATATCGACAAAGGATATTGTTGAAAAATATGATAATCTTTACTACAAAGAAAAAATTCTAATTTTAGACTTAAAACACCATCCTCTATTCAACTCCAGTAAGTACTATGATGTTCCAAGATTTGAAATGAGCATATTAACTTTCTTAAAAGACAATAATATTACTCTTTTAGGAGCTGATTTGCCGACTTTTATCTATAAGGATGAAACGGACTTGAAAATGCATAAGGATTTGTTAAAAAATAAAATTCATCTATTGGAAAATTTAACAAACCTTGATGAACTTGGCGGTCATATCTATTTGCTTGCTTTACCGCTAAATATTGAAGGAATGGAAGCATCTTTAGTTAGAGCTATTGCAAAAAATATTTAATTTTATTTGCATTATAAAAGACTTTGATATAAAATATAAATAGAACTAAATAGATAACTTCAGGGCAGGGCGTAATTCCCTACCGGCGGTATAGTCCGCGAGCCAAAAGGCATGATTAGGTGTAACTCCTAAACCGACAGTTAAAGTCTGGATGAAAGAAGTGTTTTTTCGTAATTTTTAATGCCTGAAGTTTAGGCATTTTTTATTTTAAAAAAATGCTTAAATTTAATCGGAAAGAGGAATAATATGGAGATTTATTGGATTGCAGGCTTAGCCTTAGTTTTAGCGCTATTATTAATGTTTTTAATTGGTAAAAATACTAATAATCACAAGAGATTATTAATAATCTCAATTTTAGCATGGTTATTCATCATTATTGGATTAACCTATGCATATTTATTTTTAATTAAAGTTGATGGTGAAAGAGTAGAAATATCCACGATAATTTTAATAGACATTATCATCACCGCTATTTATCTACTTTTCTTTGGTTTAATTCTTAGACAAAACTATGCGAAAAACCAGTTGCCAAAGGCAAAGATAACAACTCAAAAAATTGCAGTTATCAGTCTTTTGATTGGTATAGCGAGCGTTTTGATGTTAATATCATTTCCGGTAATGCCGGCAGCTCCTTATTTGAAAGTAGAACTCTCTGCTTTGATTATTTTCATGACGCTGATATGGTTTGATTTCAAAACCGCTGTAACCGTATCGTTTATAACTAATTTCGTTCACTTTTTCTTGCCGAGTTCTCAACCTGTGATTCCTTTGCTTGATGAGATGATGAACTTTATGGCAACAATGTTGTTTATTATCCCAACCGCTATCTTTATCAGCCGTAAAAAAATATTAAATTTAAAAGTTCCAACAGTAATTCTTTGGACAGGTATTGGATTTGTTTCTACAACTGTTTTTATGGTTCTTTATAATCAATTCATCAATTTACCTTATATCTACGGAATCCAAATGACTTTTTCCCAAGTTTTGATAATTTTTGGCGTTTTTAATCTAATAAAATGGGGATTAAATATGGTTGTAATCAACCTTACCTGGCGAAGATTTTATTTTTTAAGAGATAGATTTAACAAAGATTCTTTAACGACTTAAATAAAAAAAGTTATTTTATTTTTAATAAAACTGTTTTAATGTTAGAATATACTTAACAAAAAAATGGATGGTGATAAAATTGACAAAAACAAATAAAATTATAATGTTTTCCATAATAGCAGTGACTTTCTTGTTTGTAATTATCATGATTTTTACTCCGCAAGGATTAAATTATAGTGATTTTTCAGATCAACATATTTTAGAAGTAGAAGATCAATTACAAATGCCTGAAGATGACTATTACGTTTATTATTACTCAACAAATTGTGGACATTGTAGCGACATCAAAGAAGAAGTTTTAGAAACATTTTATAATGTTGAAGAAACAGTTATTTACTTTGTTGAAGGCTATGATTTTCATCCGGATTCAGGAGTTCAAGGGACGCCTACGCTTATTAGAGTTGAGAATAATCAAAAAACTGAACTTTATGAAGGACCTTCTGGAATTCTTCCAATGCTAGACACACTTAAATAAATAATATTGACAATTCCCTTAAAAATGCGGAATTGTTTTTATTTTTTCTTCGATATTTATTATTATTTTTAACAATATAAATAAATACTTTATTTTTTCTAATATTTTATTCATAAAATCCGCTTTTAGTGTTACAATAAAATAGATAAATAGGTTAAAAAAGGCGTGAATAATTATGAATACGATTAAAATAGATAAATATTTTAGAGGAATGGTGGCAAATAACGGCTTGAGCGGTATTGAAACGGAAAATACCATCTTTGCTTTTTTAGCCGCGGCTAATCGCTCATATTTTGGCGTTAGTTGCGAAATATCCGCTTCTAAAGATAAAACTTTCATAGTAACAAACTGTGATTCACTTTTAAAATACGGTTTGTTGAATTTAGATATACCTAGTTTCTCATACAATGAATTGAAAAAGTTTTCTTTGGTTGATAGAAAAACTGGTAACTTAAACGAATTTATGTTTATTCCGAAACTTGAAGATTATATTTCTATCTGCAAAGCATATCAAAAATTTATGTTCATAAAAATAAAAGACACTTTGGAAACATCGATGGTCGAAAAATTAGAAGAATTCTTTAAAGACCATGGCATTGAAGAAGATTTTGCTTTTATTGCGGAAAACAAAAAACACTTACAAAGCTTAAAAAAGATCTTCCCTAGTCACAATCTCTACTATAATGCGAGGTTTGTTGACGATTCAACTCTTGATTATTGTCAGAAAAACGGAATCAATCTTTACTTAGATCATCAAAAACTGAAAAGAGAATTTATTAAGAATATGCATCTTGTAGGATTGAAAGTAATTACCGGAGTTGTAAACGACAAAGAAACAGCTGAAAAAATGATAAAATATGATGTGGATTTTTTATTTACTAATATCTTAGAATAAGATAAAATATTTATGTTTAATGATAATATTCTGACTTTTTTAGGAGGCGTATGATGAATTCAACAATTGAAAATATTTTAAGTCGAAGAAGTATTAGATCTTATGAAGAAAAACCTATTCCTGAAGATATCTTACAAAAGATAATTGAATGTGCGATCTACGCACCTAGTTCAAGAAACAAACAGGAATGGCATTTAACTGTAATCACCAATAAAGAAAAAATTGATGAAATTAACAAAATGGCAATTGAAGGTATGATCAGATTTGGCATCAACGTTGATAAAGATGACCATATCTTTTACCATGCCCCGTGCATTATTGTTTTGAGTTCAAAAATCGGTGGATTTTCTGAAGTCAATATCGGATGCGTAATTGAAAATATCGCTATAGCTGCTCAATCCTTAGGTTTGGGCTCATGTATTATCGGACAAACTCGATATCTATATCACAAAGCTGATAAAATTGATATTGATAGAATATTAAAAATTCCGGAAAATTATGAACATGATCTTGCGATTTGTTTGGGTTATCCAAAAGGGAAAATCCCTGAAGCAAAACCAAGAAGAGAAAAAGTCGTCGATTATATTTAATGATGAAGTCTGGAGATTTTTATGTGGAAACAAGAATATAATATTTGGTTAAACAATCCGGATTTAAATCCGGATTTAAAAAAAGAAATGCTTAATAAAACTGATTCTGAATTAGAGGATATGTTCTATACTACCCTCGCTTTTGGTACTGGCGGTATGAGAGGGATTTTAGGCCCGGGAATAAACCGTATCAATATCTATACCATTAGAAGAGCTAATAACGGTTTAGCTAAGTATTTGCTAAATAATTACAAAAAAGAAGAACTAACTAGAGGTGTTGTTATCGCTCATGATAACCGCCACATGTCTAAAGAATTTGCTAAAGAAAGTGCAAAAGTTTTAGGCTATTATGGAATAAAAAGCTATTTATTCAGCGATTTAAGACCGACTCCAGAATTATCTTTTGCGGTTAGAAACTTAAACGCTCTGGCGGGAATCGTCGTTACAGCTAGCCATAATCCGCCTAATTATAATGGCTATAAAATATACGATGAATTTGGTTGCCAATATACTCCAAGATATGCAGATCAAATAATTGAATATGTCAATCAAACTGAAGATATTTTTAGCGTTAAAACAAAGTCATTAACTGAACTTGAAAATGAAAATTTAATTTCTTATATCGACGAATCAATCGATAAACCTTATCTTGATTTGGTAAAATCAATTGCAATTCATCCGAGTTTAGAAAAAAAGATTAACATTGTTTTTACTCCGCTTCATGGAACAGCTGGTTACCTTGGAAACCGTCTTTTAAAAGAAACGGGTTATAATGTTAATCCCGTGGAA
>JAVEVN010000070.1:0-5464 GCA_034005025.1 Candidatus Izemoplasmatales bacterium
GTTATAATAAAATATCTAATTATTAAAGGAAGTGAATGTATTGAAATTTTTAAAAGATAACACTATTGTCGATATAACTGAAGCCTTAGTAAAGGACGCTAAGGACATAATTGAATATTTTAAGATTGTCGGATCTGAAAGCACTTATTTAATTATGGATGAAACAGGTCTTAACATGACAGTTGAAGAGGAAGAGGCTTATTTAGAAAAGGCTAATTCTTCAAAAACAAATAAAATATTTATCGCTAAAAATAAAGACGAAATCATCGGTGAAGTCGGCCTTAAGGGACATAAATCACCGAAGACAAAACATAATGTTAGTTTTGGTATAACTGTAAAAAAAGCTTATCAAAACAAGGGATTGGGAACTTTGTTATTAGAGCACGCGATTAATTATGCAAGAATTACCGGTGAAATTAAAAATATCTATCTTGAAGTCAGAGAAGATAATGATTTAGCGATAAATCTTTATAAAAAGAATGGTTTCAAACAAGTTGGCGTAATGCCGGATAAGATTTTTATCGAC
Source organism: Candidatus Izemoplasmatales bacterium (assembly GCA_034005025.1). Lineage (GTDB taxonomy): Bacteria > Bacillota_I > Bacilli_A > Izemoplasmatales > Hujiaoplasmataceae > UBA2289. The sequence goes on from JAVEVN010000070.1 coordinate 527, forward strand.
GGAAAATACAAAGACGAATTAATTTTCCTTTTACAAATTTAAGAGAGTAATAATCGTTTATTAAATAATTAACTTATGTTATAATAAATGAAACTTAAAAGGAACGTGAGGAATTTATATGTTAAACATCGAGTTACTACAAAAATTTGAAGATCAAGCTGCAATGAAACAAAACCGAAAACCGGCAACAGTTAAGATTACTACTTTTCCAAAAGGACTAGAAAATATCTCTTCTATGTATGAAAGAAACAATCATGAAATTATCATGAATGTTGATAATATGAATCAATTGAACGATATTGAATTAGTTGCGACGATATTCCATGAAGGTAGACATGCATACCAATGGCTTCAGATAACTAATCCAGACGCTTCAAAAGAACCGAAAGAATTGATTGATAAATGGGAAAAGGAATTCTTGAATTACCAACAATCTCAAGCTAATCATCTGGATAAAAAATATTTAAACCTTAATATTGAAATAGATGCGGTTGCTTATGCATCATTAAATATTTTTAATATCACTAAATTATCGCTTTATATCGCTCCGGAGATGAAAGAAGCAGTCTTAAAAAGACAAGATGAAATCAAAGATAGAGACGATATGTTTTAAAATAAATAATTAGTCCCTGAAATTAATTTCAGGGATTTTTATTTTTTTGCAAATTAACGCCTTTAATTTATTATTTTATTTGATATAATAATATATAGAAATAAAAAAGGAGGAATGATTTATTATGAAATATGTATGTGACGTATGCGGATACATTTATGATCCGAAATTAGGCGACCCAGATGGTGGGATTGAACCAGGTACAGCTTTTGAAGATATTCCTGAAGATTGGGTATGTCCAGAATGTGGAGTGACTAAAGAAAACTTTAGCCCACTTGACTAAGAGGTGAATCATGGGCAAATTTTTTAAAGAATTCCGCGAATTCATTTCAAAAGGTAATGCCTTAGATTTAGCTGTCGGTTTGGTTATCGGTACTGCGTTTAATGCAATCATTAAATCTTTGGTTGCCGATATTATCACTCCGTTAATCAGTTTGTTATTCAAAGGTGATCTCTCTAATATGTTTGCAGTTCTTAGAGGTACAGCAACTTGGGATACAACTACAGGGGTATGGATTTTATCTGAAGATGCAGTATTATTAACTTATGGTAACTTCATTCAAGCAATCATCGATTTTCTAATCATTGCTTTGGCTATTTTCTTAGCGCTAAAAGTTATCACTAAGATGTCTAGTAGACTTCAAAAGATTAAAGAAGGAATTGCTCCAAAAGAAGAAAAAGAAGAAATTAAGGAATAGGTTTTATTAATGAAGGATATCGATATTTACAAATGGAAAAGAAAAAAATATTATGAGTATTATCAAGCCTTTGATAATCCCACCTTTTCTTTGAATGTAAATATCGATATCACTTGTTTAATAGCTCATATTAAGAAGGAGAAATTAAAGTTTTTCCCGACATTCCTTTATTGCTTGATGAAAGCGATAAATGAAGTTGACGAGTTTAAATATCGAATAAGAAGTAATAGAGTAGTTTTACATGATATTGTTCATCCATCTTTTACTGTACTTAATAATGATGAACAATATGTATTTTGTGAAGCTGTTTTTAATGATGATTTTCTTACTTTCTATAATCAGACAATCAAAAATATTGAAATAGCTTATAGTGGAAACAATCTTGAAGATGAAGAAGGCAAGGACGATTTAATCTTTATCTCCAGTTTGCCTTGGATAAGTTTTACCGGTCTGACTCAGCCGTTTTCAAAAAATGAGCCTTTGAGTATTCCTAGAGTCACTTTCGGGAAATACTTTGAAGAAGATTCAACTATAAAATTGCCATTTTCTATTCAAGTCCATCACGGATTAGTTGACGGACTGCATGTCGCTAAGTTATTAAATAAAATAACTGAAGCGATCAATAGTTTAAAATAAAAATTTAATATCGCTAATTATTTAGGTGTATAACAGGGAATTAGGTGAAAATCCTAAGCTGTGCCAGCAACCGTAAATCATTTTATCTTTACTTTTATAACCATTGCTTTTTAATTAAAAGCGAGAAGGTGGTAGAGGAATTACTGATAAGTCGGGAGACCTACCTAATTAATTAAATACATTAAGGGAGATTCAAATGATGAAAGCATTAAAAAGAATTGTACTGGGCTCTTTACTATTCTTGACACTTGTGTTGGTAGGCGCTTGTGACTTAAGAGATATCGAAGGTAGTTTCACAGTACAAATTATCACCGCTGGTGATAATCCACTAACACAAGTTGTTGAAACAGAGTATGTTTCGAACGAATTAGTTATCGAATTTGCTGAAGAAGACGAATTGCTTGAGCTATTACGAGATAACTTCACAGTTTATTGCGGTGGCGAAGATGGCGAGAAAGATGAATTATGCTTATATGATTCCGGCTATGGCCGCTATCTATTAGCGATTGACACTTTGGACGCTACAACTGTGGAAAACGGCTATATTTCGTTTTATATCAACGGAAGTTACGCTGTTACCGGAGTTGACTCTACACCGTTAAAAGACGGAGACGTCTACAGTTTTAAAATTGAAACCTACTAATAAGAAAATGATTAGAAGCATCATCCTAGCGGCGATGCTTCTAGCCATCTTATTTGTTCAGGAACAGCTCTTAATCTTAATTCCTCAATTTCAGTTTACAGTGGTTTTAATCATCATTTTTTCTGCAATTTTCCCTTATAGAATTCTTATTCCTATGATCATGGCTTATGTTTTACTTGACAATATGTATATGGGGAGTTTGAATTTACTTTATACCCTACCAATGTTAATCGGATGGTTAACGCTAGCTATAGTTGCTAGAGTCTTAAGACATCAACCATTCTATATTCAAGTTGCACTAGCAGTTTTCTTCGGTTTTTTCTACGGCTGGATTTTCATTCCGGCTAGAATGATTGAACAAGGAGTAGAAATTTTCTGGCCTTATTTAATTGCTGATTTACCATTTGAAATTATGTTTGCTTTTTCTAATCTATTGACGATGCTTTTAGTATATAATCCTTTACGACTAAGTTTAGAAAACTTAACTGACATAAAATAAAAAAACGTGAGAATTTCTCACGTTTTATTTTTTTGTAATTACAAAATCGCCGTTTTCAAAATCAATTAAATACTCTTCATTAGGTAAAATGTTTGACGATATTATCTCTTTTGCGATTAAAGATTCAATTTTATGTTGGATAAATCTTTTGATTGGTCTAGCACCGTACTCAACGTCATAGGCTGTTTCTAAGATTTTTTCTTTTGTTTCGTCAGTGAAAGAGATAAAAATCTTTTGTTTTAATAATCTCTCTTTAAGTTCGTTCAAAAGCTTATCGACGATCTTAACTTGAATTTCTTTGGAAAGAGCATTAAATATAATAATCTCGTCAATTCTATTGATGAATTCCGGTTTAAAACTCTGTTTAACCATCGTTAAGACCTTATCCTTAGCATTTTGTTCGGAACTTGTTAAATAGGCTGAACCGATATTAGAAGTCATGATGATGATGGTATTCCTAAAATCAACTACTCGGCCTTGGTTATCGGTCAACCGGCCGTCATCTAAGATTTGCAATAAGAGATTAAAGACTTCGCTATGAGCTTTTTCAATCTCATCGAATAAAACGATTGAATAAGGTTTTCTTCTCACTTGTTCAGTCAATTGTCCACCTTCTTCATAACCGACATATCCCGGAGGAGCGCCTATTAGTCTTGAAACGGAGAATCTTTCCATATATTCGCTCATATCAATTCTGATGATCTGCGATTCGCTTGAGAACAGTTGTTCAGCTAAAGCTTTTGCAAGCTCGGTTTTACCGACGCCTGTAGGACCTAAGAACATAAAAGAACCGATTGGTCTGAATTCGTTTTTAATACCCGCTCTTTGTCTGATTATAGCGTCGCTAACAAGCGTTATCGCTTGATCTTGACCTATAACTCTTTTCTTTAATTCATCAGCTAAATTAATAAGTTTGTCTCTATCACCTTGCATAAGTTTTGAAACGGGAATATGAGTCCATTTTGATACTACTTCAGCGATATTTTCTTCTTTAACTGTTTCGGAAATCAACTTATGATCGCTAGAGTTTGTCAATTCTGAAATTAGAGTTTCCAGTTCAGGAATTTTTGCATATTGTAGTTCGGCGGCTTTAGAATAATCGGAATTGTTATAAGCGTTTTGCAAGTTTAACTTCAAACTGTCAAGTTTGGCTTTAGCCTCTTTAATTTCTTCAAGTTCTTTCTTTTCCTTCTCCCAAATTTCTCTGACGTTTTGTTCCTCAGTTTTTAATTTGCTTAATTCTTGTTTTAAGTTTTTAAGTCTTTCTTTTGAAGTTTGGTCTGTTTCTTTTTCCAATGCTCTTTTTTCAATTTCTAGTTGCATTATCCTTCTAGTGATATCATCTAATTCCGCTGGCATTGAATCGATCTCAAGACGAATTGAAGCAGAAGCTTCATCGATTAAATCGATTGCCTTGTCCGGTAAGAAACGATCGGTAATATAGCGGTTAGATAGCATCACAGCCGCAATTATCGCTTCATCATGAATATGAACCCCATGATGGGTTTCAAACTTTTCTTTTAATCCTCTTAAGATTGATATTGAATCTTCAATTGTCGGTTCGGTAATTAAAACTTTTTGAAGGCGTCTTTCTAAGGCGTTATCTTTTTCAATATATAAACGATATTCGTTTAATGTAGTTGCGCCGATACAATGAAGTTCGCCTCTAGCAAGCATCGGTTTAAGCATATTAGATGCATCCATCGCTCCCTCGGTTTTACCGGCTCCAACTATCATATGGATTTCATCGATGAATAAAACAATATTACCTTCAGATTCTTTAACCTTGTTTAAGACGGCTTTAAGTCTTTCTTCGAATTCGCCTCGATATTTCGCTCCGGCAACCAAA
>JAVEVN010000071.1:0-5386 GCA_034005025.1 Candidatus Izemoplasmatales bacterium
TTTCAATGCTAATAAAAACAAAAAACTCATTTTCAATAATCAAAGAACACTTGATAAATGGGTTAATGAATATATAAATATAGAGGTTAAATGATGGAAACGTGTATTGTGATATTAATCTACTCACTGTTAGTTATCAATATTGGGTTTAATATATTTTTGTCAGTTTTAAATTATAAAAATCGTAATGCAAAAATCCCTGAAGAATTAGAAGATGTGTATGACATGGAAAAATATTGCGATTGGAAGAATTACTATTTGGAGAATTTTAGGTCAGATTTGATATCTAAAGTTGTCAGTTTTTTAATTATTGTTTTGTTTTTAAGTTTAAATATATTTAATTTTATTTTTGATTTATCTAAAACTCTTTCAACCAATCAATCATTACAAGCTTTATTGGTCATTGGTTTTTACTTTTTAATCGATTTTTTGATTGATATTGGCTTTTCCTATTACGCTACCTTTGTCATTGAAAGCAAATACGGTTTTAATAAAATGACATCCAAAACTTTCATTTTAGATAAAGTTAAAACTTTAATTTTAACTATTGTCTTAGGTGGAGGAGCTATCTATGGTATCGTCCAGTTATATCTTTCATCAGGTAATTTATTCTTTTTTATTGCTTGGGGAAGTGCGATAGCAATCATGTTGTTTATAAATTTAACTTATACAAAAATATTCGTTCCCTTATTTAACAAATTGACTCCGATGGAAGATTCTCCTTTGAAAGATAAGATTTATGAATTTGCGGAAAAAGTCGGTTATGAAATCAGCAAAATATCCGTGATGGATGCTTCAAGAAGAACTACTAAACTAAATGCATATTTTTCCGGTTTTGGAAAAGTTAAAAGAATAGTCTTGTACGATACCTTAATTGATAAGATGTCAGATGAAGAGATAATCGCTGTTTTAGCTCATGAAATTGGACATAACAAACATAAACATATAATCTTTAATTTAGTTCAGTCAATTTTGATGTTATCGATTTATATTTTAGGAATTATGTTTTTCTTAGATAATGAAATCTTTAGTTTGGCTTTCAATTTTTCTGAAATAAGTTATGGATTTAATTTGATACTTTATGTAATAATGTTATCGATATTTACTTTATTATTAAATTTACCTTTGAGTTATTTTTCTAGAAAATTTGAATATCAAGCAGATGCTTATGCGACGATTAACTATTCAGGCGAGACGTTAATTAACGCGCTTAAAATTCTAAGCAGAGAGAATTTTTCGAATCTTACGCCTCATCCATTATATGTAAAATTTCATTATTCTCATCCCCCTTTAAAACAGAGAGTAGAACATATAAAATCGCTAAAAAAAGACAAATCCTAGGATTTGTCTTTCTTATTATTTGTCTAACATTAAATCTAAAATAACTTTGTCAGTATCCTTCATTCCTTCACTAGCAATTTTTCCAACAGCTAGAATCGTTTCATCGGCACTATTTTTTAATATGCCTGATAAAGGGTTATACTGATGATTTTCCATAGCTAAGAAATGTCCAAGAATTGCTGCATCTAAACCAGTAGAAATTTTCGAGGCGCAAGATGGTTTTGCACCATCGCAGACAACACCGGAAACGTTAGCTAAAGCGTTTGTGATCGTCATTTTAATCTGTTGAAGGTTACCACCGCTTAAATATGTAAAAGTCGCTCCTGAAGACACTGCGGCGCTAATAGCTCCGCAAAAGGCAGATAGCCTACCGATGAAACTTTTTTGGTAAATTGTTAATAAATTCGATAATATGAGAGCTCGATACATTTTCTCTTTTGAAATATTTAAGTGTTCGCTAAATAATACTACAGGAACTGAAGTAGCTATACCTTGATTTCCACTTCCTGAATTAGTCATGACGGGCATTGAGCATCCACTCATTCTCGCTTCTGAAGCAGCGGCGGAATAAGCTTTGATTTTGCCGAAGATTGTTTGATCATGTTTAAGTATGGTTTGACCGATTGAAACGCCGAACTCACTGTTTAAACCTTTGTTAGCGATTGCCATGTTATATTCGATTTGTTTATCCAATAAATCTTTAATGAGATTTATATCTACAGTTTCAGTAAAATGAAGAATGTTTTCAACGGTTAAATTTTCTCTTGGCGTTTCAACACCAAAGAACTCTCCTTTACCACTATTTTTTTCAAAGATAACTTTATCATTTTTTATTATTTTTACAATATTGGTATGCATATTCTTTATTTCAATACTTACAGTATCTGAATTTTTTGTAGCTGTTAAAATAAAATGAAGATTAATTGAAGTCATCAATAATTTTATCTTCACTATTTTCTTTAATAGTAATTCATTTAATAAAACCAAATCTTCAGGAGTTATATTTTCAATTACTTCTAGATTGAGTTCGGTTTTTCCGCCGACTATACCTGCTAAAACGCTAGCTTCTATCCCAACTAAATTATTGGTGTTAGGAACGGTAACGCAACGGATGTTTTTTATTAAATTTCCGCTGGCTTGAATCAAGATATTATCGGGAATACCACCTAAAATATCTCTTGCTTTAGCACCAGCAAAAGCAATAGCTACAGGTTCTGTACAGCCTTTAGCTGGAACAAGTTCTTCTTGTAATATTTTTAAATACTCATCTTCAAAACGACATTTATCCATAGCTCACCTAATATTAAAAATTCATAACTCAATCTTAACACATTAAGGGCTTATTAGTCAATGAAAGTCTAAGAACCTTAATGGGTTTATCTTTAATTATTCTTAACTTATGGTATAATATTTAAAGAATATATTAACTAGATATAAATTTAACTTTAGGAGATAAAAGATATATGAATAAGTATAAAGAAATAGCTGATTTGATATTTCCGGAAATAAAAGAAAATATTGAGTCTTTAGAATTAAAATATCCGAAAAGAAATTTGCCTGAAGAAGCGATTGTGACAAGATTCGCACCATCGCCTACAGGTTTTTTACATACAGGCTCTTTATTTACCTCTTTGGTTAGCTATCGTTTTGCGAAGCAGACTAAAGGTGTGTTTTTCTTAAGGTTAGAAGATACTGACCAAAAAAGAGAAATAAAAGGATCTAAAGATAAAGTTATCTCGCAACTGCTAACCTTTGGCATTTCGCCTGATGAAAGCTTTGAGAATCCGGGATTATATGGCCCTTACATTCAATCGGAAAGAAGAGAAATTTATCATGCGGTTATCAAAGAGATGATTCAAGACGGTAAAGCTTATCCTTGTTTTTGTACTCATGAAGAGTTAAATGAAATCAGGAAAGAACAAGAAAAAAATAAAGTTTTACCTGGTTACTACCATGAATATGCTAAATGCCGCAATTTATCTAGCGATGAAGTAATTAAGAAACTCACAAATAAAGAAGAGTTTGTAATTAGATTTAAATCACAAGGACAAATTGATGAAAAGGTAGTTTTAGAAGACGCTATTAGAGGAAATATCGAGTTTCCAAAAAATATTCAAGATATTGTAATTATGAAAAGTGACGGGCTTCCAACTTATCATTTCGCCCATGTAGTTGACGATCATTTCATGAGAACAACCCATGTAACTAGAGGCGAAGAGTGGGTTCCGTCTGCGCCAATTCACTTAGAAATATTTGAAGAATTAAATTGGCAAAAGCCTGTTTTCTGTCATTTTCCTGTAATTATGAAAATGGATGAGGATAAAAGAAGAAAACTATCTAAACGTAAAGATGAAGAAGCCAGTGTAGATTACTTTTTAGAAAGAGGTTATCCTATAGAAGGTTTCTTAGAATATTTAATGACTTTAGCGAACTCTAATTTTGAAGAGTGGAGACTAGCTAATCCAAAAGCAAATATCTTTGATTTCAAATTAGATTTTTCGAAGATGAGTTTAGACGGAGCTTTGTTTGATTTAGAAAAAGTTAAATCAATTTGTAAAGAAGTTTTAGGTAACATGGATAAAGAAACGTTTACTTCAAACGCTTTGGCATATGCTAAAGAATTTAATTCAGATTTATATCAGTTGATAATTAGCGACAAGGATTATTTCAAAGCAATAATCAATATTGAAAGAGAACAAGAAAAGCCTCGAAAAGATTATGAAAAATACAGCGATATTCTTCCAATAATTGATTTTATGTATGATGATTATTATAAAGAATTAACAAAAGATAGAGAGTTTAACTCTAGGTTCGACAATCAATTAATCATCTCGATTTTGAATGAATATCGCGATAAATTTAATCTTGATTTATCACAAGAGGAATGGTTCAGTGAAATGAAAGATATAGCTATTAATAAAGGATTCGCAGCTAGAGGTAAAGATTATAAGAAGAATCCAGAACAGTATTTGGGCCATGTAGGAGATTACGCTGAGATTATTAGAGTGGCAACCTGCGCTAAAAATAGCACTCCAAACTTCTATGACGTGCTTAGGATTTTAGGTAAAAGAAGAGTTGTTGAAAGAATAAATCAGACGATTGATGACTTAAAATAACAGTTAAAACAAGCAAAAAGCGAAGAAAAAATCTTCGCTTTTTATTAATGAAATTTTATCTAAAAATAATTTAAATTTTATTTAATTTCTCCTTGTATTTTAAAGACTTAATCATATATAATGTTTATAAGAGATTTTTAATTCATCAGAAGAATTTTCTGGTGAGTTATTTTATTTACTATTTCTAGTTTTTTAAACTATTTTTTATAAAAAGGAGTAAAAGAAAATGACAAAATATGTTGTTAAGAGAAATGGCGTTAAAGAAAAATTTGATGTTACTAAAATTGCTAATGCGATGCATAAAGCTTACTTAAGTGTTGGTGAAGAGATAACATACAAAGAGTGTTTAGACCAAGCTAAAATGATAACTAAAGATCTTCTTCAAAACGGTCAAGAGATTTCAATTGAAAATATCCAAGACTGCGTTGAATTATATCTTATGGATACAAAAAAATATGAGACAGCTAAAGCTTATATTAAATATCGTGAAAAACAAAGATTAGATCGAGAAAATCCTTGGGGAGATAATGATGAAAGACAGGATATTATCTTACAAAAATATCTCTTAAATAATGAAAGCAAGCGAGAATTTATCAAAAGAGTTTCGATAAACAGACAGGCTTTAGAAAAGATTCTTCGTCATAAAGAGGCTATTTTTGGAGGTAGAAACCTTTATGCCATTGGTAGAGATGGCAATATTACCGGTAGTAATTGTTATGTGACTGAAGATCCTGAAGATAACTTAGAAAGTATTTATAAAGTTGACTATCAGATAGCTAGAACTTATAGTTATGGTGGCGGTCAGGGTATGAATCTTTCTAAAATTAGACCTAAGGGAGCTAAAGTTAACAATAGTTCAAATACAACTCCTGGAGTTATGGTTTTTGCGGAAAAGTATTCTCATACTACCTTGAATACCCAACAAGACA
>JAVEVN010000072.1:0-5380 GCA_034005025.1 Candidatus Izemoplasmatales bacterium
CTAAAAAGCCTTCCCAAGTTTTAGCTTGTTCTTCAGTTACATACTCAGTATTGTAATAAAGAACTAAAGCTTGTGCGATATAAGGAATACCGAATGTATATTCAGTTCCATCGACAGTACCTTTGATAACTTCTAAGAACATTTCTGGATTATCATTTTGAATTTGAGCTAATAATTCCGGTGATTGAACCGGCGCTACAGCACTTGAACCAGCGATTAATCTTCCTAAGTTATCATGAGCTGATGTGAAGATATCAGGACCAGCTTGTGGGTCATTTAAGAAAGACCCAGCTGCAGAACCAGTGTCTACGCCTAAAACTTCAAAATCATGTGGGAATTCATCCCCAGTTCTTTCTTCGTATAGAACTTTATAATCTTCTAATTTTTGAGCATAGAATTCTTGTGATTCTTCTCCAACCCAAATTGTAATCATCCCTTTTTCGCCGCCACAGCCAACTGCGGTTACAGCGATCATAACAAGGGTAAATAATAGTAATAATCTTTTCATAAACATTTCTCCTTTATATATATTTTGTTTATACAAAATAATTTTATCATGTACTTTATGCGTTTGCAAGGGCTTACACTCCCTATTAGTAATAAAAGGCGGTTTTAGGTAATATGTTATCGTTTTCATTTTTTAAGTGTAAACTCTTACAAAAGATATTTGTATGATATAATAAAAATAGATTTTATTAATTGGAGGAAAAAATGAAAAAGATACTGTTTTTAATACTAATGATTTTTACAACTTTAGCAGTAGTTGCCTGTGGAAACACGACTACTGGAGTTGATACAACATCACAAACAACGACTACAGAAGATCCTAACTCACCATTAATTTATATTCATTATTATCGTTTTAATGACGATTACGCTGATTGGAATGTTTGGGGTTGGCAAAATAAACCGGAAAGTTTAGAAGGCTCAGCTTATTATTTTGAAGACGATACCACAGACGCTGAATTTAACTTTGGCGGTAAGGTAACAGTAATTAATGTTAATTCTCATTTCCCAGATATTACCAGATTAGGTTTTATCGTTAGAAAAGGAAATTGGACGGCTAAGGATATCGACGCTGATAGATTTGTCGATATACCGGAACTTGGACCAAACGAAGAGTTTCATATTTATTTGGTTGAAGGCGACGAAAGAGTTGGAACTTATCTAGGAGATCCTGACGGTCCTTCTAAGAATCCTAAATTGAAGTTTGCCTATTTCACCGAATTAAATGTTATCACTTTTGAGGGTACTGAAGACTTAAACGGTGATTCGATCGTTGTCAAAGCTTCAGACGTTCCGGTAACTATTTCTTCGAGAAATGTTTCTGGAAACACCGGTTCAGTCACATTGGCTGAAAACGTTGATTTTTCTAAAATTTATACGATTGAAGCTACCTTCTCAGATTCGCAAACTAGAAGCTTCCCTGTCACTTTTGACGGCATCTATGATTCGACTGAGTTTGAAACTGCCTTTGGTTATACCGGCGATGATTTAGGCGCAGTTGTAAAAGATACCATCACGACATTTAGACTTTGGGCTCCAGTATCACAAAGCGTTAAATTAAACCTTTATACTACTGGTACACCGGCTGAATTTGGCGGAAATGATACTCCAGAAAAAACAGTCGATATGATAAAAGATATAAACGGAACTTGGTATCATGAAGAAGATGGTAATCTTCATGGTAAATATTATACTTTCACCGTCAATAACGGCGGAACTGAAGCGGAAGTAATCGATCCATACGCTAAGAGTGCCGGAGTAAACGGCTTAAGAGGCATGGTTGTCGATTTCGCTCAAGTTAATCCTCAAGGTTTCGTTTATGATAATAGAACTAATAATATGACCAATCCAACCGATGCAATTATCTATGAACTTCATGTGAGAGATTTAACGACTCATTCAAGTTGGAACGGTACAGAAGCTAATCGCGGAAAATTCTTAGGACTTGTAGAAACTGGTACAAGATATGAAGGATTTAAAACCGGATTTGACCATATCGTCGATTTAGGCGTAACTCATGTTCAAATCTTACCATTCTTTGACTTTGGTAATGCTATCGATGAATCTAGACTTGATGAAGAAGGATATAATGCTTTTAACTGGGGTTATATGCCGCTTAACTTCAACGCTCCAGAAGGATCTTATTCATCTGATCCATATGATGGAAACACCAGAGTTACTGAACTTAAACAAATGATTATGGGCTTTAATGAAGCCGATATTAGAATTATCATGGATGTTGTTTATAACCATCATGGTGAAACTGCTAATTCGAACTTCGAACAAATAGTTCCGGGATATTTCTTCCGTAAAACTTCTACAGGCGCTTTTTCAAACGGTTCAGGAACCGGTAATGAAACAGCTTCTGAAAGAGTCATGATGAGAAAATTTATGATTGATTCAGTTACTTTCTGGGCTGAAGAATACAATATCTCGGGATTCAGATTTGACCTTATGGCTTTGCATGACACTGAAACTATGAATTTATTGGTTGATGCACTTCATGCAATTGATGATACTATCTTAATCTATGGAGAACCATGGACAGGTGGAACAACTCCGCTTCCAGCTAGCCTTCAAGCAGGCAAAGCTAACTTGGATGATATGCCTAGTGTTGCGGCTTTTAACGATGATTTAAGAGACGGAACAAAAGGTTCAGTATTCGGCGGAGCTTTAGGCGGATTTATCCAAGGCGAATATTCAATCGCCGGAATGGATACAATGATGAGAGTTAGATACGGAATTGTTGGCGGCGTAAGTCATCCAGCAATCGACGGTAGCAAATTATCGGCTGGATCTGTATGGCATCATGAACCGACAAAGACAATCAACTATGTAACTGCTCATGATAATAATACACTTCATGATAAACTTTACCTTTCTTTAGTTGAATCTGATAGATTAAACTTGATTCCTGCCTTACAAAAACAAGCTAATGCGATCGTATTAACATCTCAAGGCATTGCATTCTTGCATGCCGGTGACGAATTGTTAAGATCTAAACCTTTAGTTGATGCGGAAGGTTTTGATCATAACTCTTATCAATCACCTGACGAAACAAATCAAATTAGATGGGATTCATTAACTGATGAAACTGTTCAAAACGTTCATAATTACTATAAAGGCTTGATTGCTTTAAGAAAAGCTCATTCATCCTTTAGGTTAACTACTGCAGAAGATGTCAACGCTAGTTTAAGTTTTATTTATACTGAAATAACAGGAATGATTGCTTTTGAATTAACAAATGCTAGAAGCAATGATACCGCAGAATCAATTTTAGTATTCCATAATTCTAACAGCGAAGATAAAGTTATTACTTTAGGTGCTGGAGCTACTTATTATTTGGTCGTTAACGATCAAGTAGCTGGCACAGAAACAATTACAACTTATACAGGCGGATCAAATATTACAATAAAAGCTAATTCGACCTTTATAATCATCATGGATTACGATAATCGTTAATTTTAATTTAAGTTTTTTAATGAAGCATGAATTTTAAAGTTCATGCTTCTTTTTCTTTGAAAAAATTTACAATTAAATCATTCAATTTAAGACTTGAAGTGTTATAATTAAAGACGGTGAGACTATGAAATTATATTTGAAAGAAAAAGGAATATTTTTATCGTTGTTTATTCTTTTTTATTTTATCATTGAAATCTGTACGTTTATTTGGGTGGACTTTACAATTTTACCCGGATATTTTCTTATTGACTTGGTATTCGTTTTAATTTTAGGTGGAATCGGGTTATTATTTAAATCCAATAAATTATCGATAATTTTCTATACGATAATCTTGGCTTTTGTGATGACTTTATTCTTGGTAAACGCAACGATGTATTCGGTTTATTTTGACCTTTTTAGCCTCCAACAGATGAATCTTATCGGTGAAGCTAATGCGGTTTTTCAATTTGAGTTTTTGAATATCAATTCAATAATAACCGCAGCGGTCATTGGAATTAGTTATTTCGTCAGCGTCTTTATTCTTTGGAAAAAGATTTATTATAAGAAAGTAGAAGTGCCTCATTATTATAAGCACACCTTTACATTTCTTTCGACGTTTCTACTTATTGTCCTAATATTCTTTTCAAGCGGATTAACTTCGGTATCTCAGTTTAACTCTTCAGTTTATGTGACAACATTTAAAAGATCTTCAATAGAAAGATATGGATTATTGGGGTATTATTTCAAAGAAGCCGAATTAATGGTTTTTGGGCCGGAGATAACCGACTATGAAGGTGAAGATCCAAATCAAATCATCCCTTATGAAGCTTCAAAACCTTCTGATTATCATGGCTTATTAGAAGATGCCAATGTGATTACGATATTGGTTGAATCCTTACAACCTTTTGCGGTTAATGAGGTGCTTACACCGAATCTTTATATGATTACAAACAGTGGTTTATATATGGAAAACAACTATAGTGAAAACAAGACTAATGTAAGTGAATATATCGCTATGGCTGGCAATTATCCAACAGTTCCACTCCTGCCTAGATCCTATGAATATAACTTCTCGAATACCCTTCCTTATGTCTTGAGTGTCGAGAACAATTATAACTCTGCTTATTTCCATCATAACCTTGAAGATTTTTACGCTCGAAACATGTATATTGAAGCGATGGGATTTGATGAGTTTTATTCTCATGAGGATATGTTTCCGGGAATCGATATGTATAATTGGAATGGAGATTATACTTTAGATTCAGTTACAGTCGAAGAAGTCTTAAAGGGAATGGATTTTGAAAGCGGACCTTTCTATTATTATTGGTCGACGATGATTATGCACGGCCCATATAATTACGGTCCTAAAAATAAAAGGTTGTTTTCTGAATTAGGTTATTTTTCAGCGATCGATCAAGCTGAAATTGACGGCTTATGGGTTAATCCGTTAGCTGGAGGAGCGCCTGAAGATGTTTTAAGAATTAGACATTATCAAGCGGCAGTTATGGATTTTGATAAAGCTTTGGGAAGAATCTTAGAAGAATTAGAAGCGGCTGGTGAGTTGGATAATACCATCTTAGTACTATTCGGCGATCATAATATTTACTATCATGATTTGCATTTAAGATTAAACGACGCTACTGGGGAAGAATATTATCGTCCGGAATTATATAAAGCATATCTATCAATTTACAATCCGATTTTAAATGAAGAATATTTGAAAACTCATGATGATGCAGTAATTGAGAAGTTCACTTCACCTTATAATATTGTCCCGACTATTCTTGATTTACTAGGTCATGAATATAATCAATTATTGTTTTTAGGCGAATCGGTTTTATTAGACAATCAAGGAGTTTTTTATTCGCATAAACTGACCGGTTTTTTTGATCAATCATTGTATAGCCATGACGGCTATGAAATTCTCTATTAT
>JAVEVN010000073.1:0-5346 GCA_034005025.1 Candidatus Izemoplasmatales bacterium
AGTTCGGAGATTATTTATCTTTATACTGATCAAGGACTTATAAGTGTATTGGTACATGGTAGTAAAACACTAAAAAGTCCTTATTTAAACCTGACAAAAGTCTTAAATAACGTAAAACTTAACACCGGCGGAAAAAATCTTTTAGTTTTAAGAGATGGAGACGTTTTAACAAATTATTCATCGATTCATAGTGATTTAGAAAAATATACATACTTGCTTCAATTGATGGAGATGATTTATTATTTTTCTACTCATGAACATGATCATGCAAAGCTTTACAACTTTTTGATTAAGGTTTTAGATGCAGTAAAAGAGAAGGAAGACTATATTCCCTATATCAATATGGTTGAACTAAAATTGCTCTATCTTTTGGGAGTTAATCCCAACTTTAATAGCTGTATGATTTGCGATAGTAAAGATAATTTATCTTTTTCTGTTAATGAAGGCGGTTGTTTGTGTCAGGAACATAAAACTGGTTATACTTATAGTCATGAAGTTTTAGACGCATTGAAAAAACTTTATTATCACGATATCAACAAAGAAGAAGAACTAGTGATAAAAAAAGATGTTTTAAGGGAAGTTAGAATTGTAATAGATGAGTATTATGAGTATCATTTGAACTATCATTCAAAAACAAGAAAAATGCTTAGAGGACTTATAGGATATTGATAAGTCTTTTTTTTCAGAAATATACCTTCACAGTTTGACTAAAAGGCTGAAAAAGAGTATAATTAAAATGAGTTAGTATGCGAAAAATTGGAGGAAACTTACTTTGAAATATACGTTGGATGAGTTAAATAATTACGCTAAAAGATACGGTTTTGTCTATCAAGGAT
This sequence comes from Candidatus Izemoplasmatales bacterium, assembly GCA_034005025.1. GTDB lineage: Bacteria > Bacillota_I > Bacilli_A > Izemoplasmatales > Hujiaoplasmataceae > UBA2289. The sequence continues at coordinate 837 of JAVEVN010000073.1, forward strand.
CTGAGATCTATGGTGGCCTAGCAAATACTTGGGATTACGGTCCTTTAGGCGTGAGTTTGAAGAATAATATCAAAGAATTTTGGTGGAAGCGTTTTGTTTCCCAAAATAAATATAATGTGGGAATCGATTCATCGATTTTATTGAATCCAAAGACTTGGGAAGCTACTGGTCATGTCAGTGGATTTAAAGATCCTTTGATGGATTGTAAAGTTTGTAAAGCTAGACATCGCGCTGATAATTTGATTGCTCAAGCAACAAATAACGAAGTGGACGCTGATGGTTGGGATTTACAAAAGATGTATGATTTTATAATTGAAAATAAGATTAAATGTCCTAATTGCGGTAGTTTTGATTATACGGAAATCAGAGAGTTTAACTTGATGTTTAAAACATCTCAAGGTGTAACTAATGATAGCTTAAATGATCTTTATTTACGACCTGAAACTGCACAAGGGATATTTTTGAATTTTAAAAATGTGGTTAGAACTTCAAGAAAGAAAATTCCTTTTGGAATTGGCCAAATCGGTAAATCGTTTAGGAATGAGATAACTCCAGGAAATTTCGTTTTCAGAACTAGAGAATTCGAACAGATGGAACTTGAATTTTTCTGTGAACCAGGAAAAGAAATTGAATGGTTTGAATACTGGAAAAAGTTTGCGAAAGATTTTCTTTTGGAAATTGGCTTAAAAGAAGAAAATATTAAATTCTACGATCATCCAAAAGAAAAGCTATCGTTCTATTCAAACGCAACGACTGATATTTTATATAATTTTTCTTGGGGATTCGATGAATTATGGGGTATTGCTTCAAGAACTGATTATGATTTAAAACAACACCAAGAATATTCTGGTGAAAATCTTGAGTATTTAGATCCTGTTACCAATGAAAGTTATTTGCCTTATGTAATTGAACCTTCACTTGGCGTTGAAAGATTATTTTTAGCGATTTTGTTGGATAATTTAGAAGAAGAAACTTTAGAAAACGGCGAAACAAGAACTTTATTAAAAATAAAGAAAGAATTAGCGCCTTATCAAGTCAACGTTTTACCTTTAGTTAAGAAATATCATTCGGATAAAGCGATGGAAGTCTATGATTTATTGATGAAAGATTTCGTTAGCTTTTATGACGATGCCGGTAATATCGGTAGAAGATATCGTCGCGCTGATGCGATTGGTACGCCGTTTGCTGTAACGATTGATAATGATACATTGACAGATGATACCGTTACTGTAAGAGACAGAGATTCTATGGAACAAATCCGGATTAAAATCTCTGAATTAAACGATTATTTGAAAAAACAATTTTAACATTAAGAAAGGTTTTTAATGGCCAGATATTCTCAAAGTAAAGTTGAAGAAATAAAAAACACCGCTGATATAGTCGATGTGGTTTCAGAATTTGTATCCTTGCAACAAGCAGGCAAAAACATGAAAGGTCTTTGCCCTTTTCATAATGAAAAAACACCATCATTTTTTGTTTCGAAAGAGAGACAGTTATTCAATTGTTTCGGTTGTGGTGAAAAAGGAAATGTCATCCAATTTGTTTCTAAATATAAGCATCTTGATTATTGGGATAGCGTTAAATTTTTAGCTGACAAATATGGAATTGAACCCGACGGCTTTGATGATGTAAAAAAGAATGATAATAGAACTAGATATTTTCGAATAAATGAACTTGCTAAACAATTTTTTACTTTACAATTATTGAATTTAGAGTCAGGACAAACGGCTGTTGATTATTTGAAAACAAGAGGTTTTGACGAACAAACCTTGAGTCATTTTGAAATTGGTTTCGCTCCTAAACAAGGGAATTTATTATATGAGAATCTCTCGAAAGATTTTCATGATTATGAACTTATCGAACTTGGTCTAATTGGAAAAAATGATAATGATTATTATGATTTATTCCGCAATAAGATTATGTTTCCGATTCATGATGAAAATTCTCGTGTTGTCGGTTTTAGCGGGAGAATTTTTAACAATGAAGAAAATACTGCTAAATACGTTAATTCTACTCAAACAGAAGTATTTACTAAATCGGATATTTTATATAATTTAGATAAAGCCATTCCGTTTATAAACCAAAATAAGCGCATAATCTTAACGGAAGGTTTTTTTGACGTCATGAGTTGCTACAGTGCCGATGTTAAAGAAGCTGTTTGTTCGATGGGAACAGCTTTGACTGTTAACCAGGCGAAATTGATCAAAAAATATACTGATAATGTCGTTGTTTGTTATGATGGAGACGATGCGGGAGTAAGAGCCGCTTATAAGGCTTTGGTAATCTTGGGTCAAGCTGGATTGGATGTAAAGATTTGTGTTTTACCAGATCAAATGGACCCGGATGATTATATCAAGAATAAATCAAAAGAAGGTTTTAGGAATCTATTAAAAAATAATTTGATGGATCAATATGATTTTGTTTATCAGATGATTGTTTCTAAAAATGATTTGAAAAAACCTGCAGAAATTGAAAAAGCTAAACTGGCAATATTCGAATATTTAGACAAGGTAGCTAGTTCTACCATTAGAGAAATATATTTAAAGAAATTCAGTAATGATACCTCGGTTAATTATGAAGATATATTAGCTGATTATCATAACTTCCAAATGGATAATGCCAAATTAAGAAATATTAGACAAAGACAAGACGCCGTAAAAAAAGCTTCTACAGAAAAAAGACTGACTAAAAAAGCTGTTGATTCAGCTACTAAAAGTTTGATAAGTTACTACGCTTTATTTCCGGAATCAAGAGAGATTATCGACAGTAGAATCTCAGCGATTAAAATCGATAACAATCGGCTTAAGCAATTGCTTTTAACACTTAATGCAATGAACCGAAACGATGGATTGGTTAGTGAAATTCAAATTAAAAAGGATTTTAACGATATCAGTGAAGAAGAATTAAAACTATTTAAGAAAAAAGATAATTTTGTTTTTAATGAAACTGAACTTATCGACTGTATTGAAACTTTGATGGAGAACTATTTCGATTATGAGATAAATCAAATTCAAGATAAACTTTATGATAGCACGTTGAAAAAAGAAGATTCAGTTTTATTGATACAAAAAATGTTTGAATACCAAAAGAATGTTCAATCTATAAGGAGGAAAAGACATGTCAAAAAAACAGGTAATTGATAAATTATTTGCAATTTATCAAGAAAAAGGTGAATTAACCGTTCAAGATATTTTCTTGAATATCAGAAAAGACGATAAAGCTTTCCAAGATGTCATTGCAGAACTGGGAAAAAAAGGTGCTTTACCTCCGGAGATTTTTGCTTATATTAAAAACGAAGATTCCGATGATAAAATTAGTCTAGATGATTTAAGCGATGACGATATCAAACCAAGCGATATCGATATGTTAAGAGATTATTCGAAAGAAATTGAAGAAGATTTGATGAGAGAGAAAGTCTTCGATTCTTCAGTATCGATAAAAGTAGACGATCCGGTGAGAATGTATTTGAAAGAAATCGGTAGAGTTGATCTTTTGACCGGAGAAGAAGAATACGAACTTGCGACTTTAATCGATCGAGCTAAAAAAGTTAGAGAAGAATATGACTATCGCGTTAAAATCGGTGACGATATTACGCCTGAAGAAATAGCTGAATATGAAGATATCTTTAGAAAAGGCGAATTTTCAAGTAAAAAATTGGTTGAAGCTAATTTAAGATTAGTCGTTTCAATCGCTAAGAAATATGTTTCTAGAGGTTTGCAATTTTTAGATTTGATTCAAGAAGGAAATATGGGCTTGATGAAAGCTGTTGGTAAATTTGATTATACCAAGGGTTATAAATTTTCAACTTATGCAACTTGGTGGATTCGTCAAGCTATTACAAGAGCGATTGCCGATCAAGCGAGAACGATTAGAATTCCGGTTCATATGGTTGAAACCATCAACAAGATGGTTAGAACACAAAGAAGTTTAACTCAAGAGCTCGAAAGAGAACCGACTCCTGAAGAAGTAGCGGAAAGAATGGGCATTACAGTTGAAAGAGTTCAAAGCATTCAAAAAACTGCTCAAGAACCTATTTCATTAGAAGCGCCTGTTGGCGAAGAAGAAGATTCTTCTTTAGGTGATTTTGTGGCGGATCAAGAGAACTTAACTCCTTATGAATTCACTACTAAAGAAATGTTGAAAAGAGAATTGGACGCAGCTTTAGAAACTTTGACTGATCGTGAAGAAAAAGTTTTAAGAATGCGTTTTGGATTATTAGATGGAAAGAGTAGAACTTTAGAAGAAGTAGGTAAAGAATTTAACGTTACTAGAGAAAGAATCAGACAGATTGAAGCTAAAGCGATTAGAAAATTAAGAAGTCCGAATCGTTCAAAAAAATTAAAGGATTTTCATCAAGGTTCCCATCAATGATTTCTGAAAGACTTCTTTCTGCCAGCAAATATGCCAAGGGGTTTAATTGTTTGGCTGATTGCGGGACTGATCATGCATATTTTCCGATAACTTGCGTTTTAGAAGGATATGTCAATAAAGCTTATGCTTCTGATAATAA
>JAVEVN010000074.1:0-5293 GCA_034005025.1 Candidatus Izemoplasmatales bacterium
TAGATTTAGGTATAGCTTTTGACGGTGATGGTGATAGAATATTAGTTATCGATGATGTAGGTGAAATAGTTGACGGTGATTTATTGATCTATATCTTCGCAAAATACTTAAAAGCGAACAATCTACTATCAAACGATCTTGTGGTCTTGTCAAAGATGAGCAACATCGGTATAATTAAAGCGTTGAAGACTTTAGGGATTGAAACAATTCAAACTGATGTCGGCGATAAATATATCATCAAAGCGATGGAAGATTACAAAGCTTCTATCGGCGGTGAAAATTCCGGCCACATCATCAATAAGACATTGCTTAATACCGGAGACGGCGTATTAAATGCTTATTATCTCTTAAAAATCCTTGATCATTATCAAATTTCTTTATCAGATTATAAACAGGAAGTTAAGTTTTATCCTGATAAATTGGTTAATATTAAAAATATTGATAAGAATTTAGTCAATGATAAAGATATCTTGGCTCTTGTAGAAAAACATCGTGAAAGCTTAGGCGATGACGGAAAAATCTTAGTTAGGGCTAGTGGAACTGAGCCATTGGTAAGAGTTTCCGTATCAGCTAAAAATCAAGAAATAGTCGATAATATTATCGCTGAAATACTAGATGCTTTCGAAAATAAAAAGAAGGGGGAATAAGCGTTTTTTTACGCTTAAAAAAACAATGAGGAAATATGCTATTATACTCGCTGCCGGAAAAGGTACGAGAATGAAAACGGAACTGCCAAAATGTGCTTACCCGCTATTAAAAAAACCGATGATTGCTTATATCGTGGAGAATTTAGGACGCTCTAATAAAATTGACGAGATGATTGCGGTTGTTGGTCATAAAAAAGAAGTTCTTCAAGAAATCTTAAACTCAACTGTTAGCTATGCTTTTCAAAATGAACAATTAGGTACTGGCCATGCAGTTTTACAAGCTAAAGATTTAATTGCTGACAACGAAGGATATACGATTATCTTACCTGGAGATATGCCTTTAATCGACTACACAACTATTAAAGAAGCTGTCGATATCCATCTTGAATTTCGTCATGACTTAACTGTCGTCTCTGCGATTGTTGAGAAGCCTTTTGGTTACGGCAGAATCATTAGAAATGAAGCTAATTACTTTGAAGCTATCGTCGAAGAAAATGACGCAACCGAAGAAGAAAAAGCGATTAAGGAAATAAATACGGGAATTTATATTATCGAGAATCAATTCTTAATTCCTAGTTTGAAGAAAATTAAAAATAACAATGCTAAAAAAGAATATTATTTGACTGACATCGTCAAAATAATGAGAGAACAAGGCAATCTTGTTGGAACCTATCTTTTAGATAAAGCTTATAAAGCCATGGGTATTAACGATTTATATACTCTAAGTAAAGCTGAAACGATTCTAAGACATAATATCAATAAAGAATTGATGCGAGGTGGAGTTGCGATGATTAACCCTGACACAATCACGATCGGTCAAAATGTTGTGATTGAAGAAAATGTTGTAATTCATCCAAATACCTACATTACCGGTAATTCTGTAATTAAAAATGGCGCACAAATCGGGCCTAACACAGAAATTCATAATTCTTGTGTCGGAGAAAATGTTGTTTGTAAACATTCACTGGTTTATAACTCAAAAATTATGGCTAATTCTAAGGTCGGTCCTTTCGCTCATTTAAGAGATGGAGCGATAATCGGAGAAGATAATAGAATTGGTAACTTTGTAGAAGTTAAAAAATCTGTTACTGGAACTAATTTTAAGGCTTCGCATTTAGCTTATATCGGCGATGCTGAAATCGGTAAAAACGTCAACTTTGGTTGTGGTTCAATTACAGTTAATTATGACGGAGTTAATAAATACAAAACCATTATCGGCGATGAAGTATTTATCGGCTGTAATTCTAATTTAATCGCTCCGATAAAAATTGAAGATAATGCCATGATAGCTGCCGGTTCAACACTTGACAAAAATGTACCTAAGGGTTCACTTGCAATCGCTAGAGCTTATCAGGTAAATAAAGAGAACTACATTCGCAATAAGAAAAAAAATTACTGAGAAAAAAGAGTTGACATATATTGCTAAATGTATTATAATCATAACGGTTAAAAAATAGAAAGCAGAAGTACCCACTTCTCACCTGATTGAATCTATCAATAGGTCAATGCTAAAAATAATATTTTATGCGTAATAAGTGGGTGCCTATTGGTACTCATTTTTTTTATACTTTGGAGGTGTTTTAATATTATCTATAACAATCAAAAACCGGTAAAAAAGGAAACAAATTTAATCAACGAAGAAATTCGTTACAAACAAGTTTTACTAATTGGTGCGGATGGTTTTCAGTATGGGGAAAAAACTTCAGCTGAAGCTAATAAAATCGCTAAAGAACAGGGTTATGACCTCGTTTTAGTCGCGCCTAACGCTAAACCACCTGTTTGTAAATTGATGGACTATAGCAAGTTTCGTTATGAGCAACAAAGGAAACTGAGAGAAGCTAAAAAACATCAAAAAACCGTTGAACTAAAAGAGATTAGAATGACTGCTGTAATCGATACTCACGACTTTGAAACAAAACTAAGAAACGGCATTAAATTCTTAGAAAAAGGCAATAAGCTTAAAGTCTCTGTCCGTTTACCTTACCGTGCCGGATCTGCGCTCATCGAGCAAGGAAAAGATGTTTTAAATCGCTTTGCGGCTGGATTAGCTGAAGTAGGCGAATTAGAAAATAAGATTAGCCATGACGGAAGATTTCTGTCAATGCATCTAACACCACATAAAAAATAAAGATTAAAGGAGAGAAATAATTATGCCAAAAATGAAATCACACTCAGGAACTAAGAAAAGATTAAAAAGAACCGGCTCTGGAAAATTATCTAGACCTTCTACTTTTCAAGGCCATTTGATGAGCCATAAATCACCAAAACAAAATCGTCAGTCAAGAAATACTGAAATCGTGACTAAATCAGACGAAAAAAGAATCAAGCACATGGTTCCATACTTATAAGATCAGGAGGATGAAGGAAAATGCCAAGAGTTAAAGGAAGTTTCGTCACTAGAAACAGACGTAAGAAAATTATAAAATTAGCTAAAGGTTACTTTGGATCTAAACATGTTCTTTTCAAAACAGCTAAAGAACAAGTAATGCATTCATTCAAATATGCATATAGAGATCGTAGAAGAAGAAAAAGAGATTTCCGTAAATTATGGATCACAAGAATCAATGCCGCTGCTAGACTTAACGAAATGAGCTATTCAAAATTAATCAACGGATTAAAGTTAGCGAATATTGAAGTAAATCGTAAAGTTTTAGCTGACATTGCCATCACCGATCCTAATGGATTTGCTGATCTTTGTAAACAAGCACAAAAAGCTTTAAGCAAATAATTGAGAAATTAAAGTCTAGAAATAGACTTTTTTTTCTTGTTTATAACATAAAAATATGTTATATTATTTAAAAATTACTAAGGAGATGACCAATGGCATATTGTACTAATTGCGGAGCGCAAATAAGAGAAGGAGCTTATGCTTGCCTTAATTGCGGTAAAATTTATAGAGCGGATCCCTATGCTAAAAACCCTGTTGTTTATACCAATAACAACACTAAAACTTTAGGCGTATTATCCATCATTTTTGGAGCTTCAGGTTTTTGGCCGTTAATATTTATCGGTTCGATTACTGGATTTATCTTAGCTTTGATTGGCTTAAAAGATCCCTATGCTAAACATAAAAAACTGTTCCAGATTGGTCTTGGGTTATCAATCGGTTCATTTTCGTTTTATGCTTTTTTTCTAATCGTCGGCATAATTGCATATTTGTAGGAATAACTTTAATTTAAAAAATCTTAGATATTGACTTCAATTTTAGTCGATATCTTTTTTTATCTTTTAGGTTTTAAGTTGTAAAAAAAAGTAAATTTTGTTAAGATATTAAGTGACATATATCATAAACAAACAAAGGAAAAATTAATGAAAGAAACGATTAAGGTTATTAATATTTCAAAAACATTTACCCTATCGCGTAAACAGATGAAAATCGACAATACTAACAACAATAAAAAAGTTGCAGTCAACGATTTGTCTTTTACGGCTTATGAAGGTGAAATATACGGTCTTTTAGGTCCTAATGGAGCGGGGAAGACCACAACACTAAGATGTATATCTACCTTGATAAAACCTGATGAAGGCGATATTTTTATCAATGAAGACTCAGTGATAAAAGAACCTGATAAAGTTAGAAGAAAAATCGGTTTTTTAACTAGCGAATTAAAACTTGAAGATTTTTTCACACCAAATTATCTCTTTGATTTTTTTTCAAAACTTCACGATATTCCTAAAGAACAAGCTGAAAATCGAAAAAAAGAGCTTTTCAGTAAATTTGATATCGATAGATTTGCGGAAGTTAAAGTCGCAGAACTTTCAACGGGAATGCGTCAAAAAGTCCAGATTGCTTTATCGATCATTCATGATCCCGATATCATTATCTTTGATGAACCGACTAACGGTTTAGATATTTTAACCGCTAAAATCGTCACCGATTTTTTAATTGAACTTAAAGAGATGGGTAAGACGATTATCGTCTCAACTCATATTTTTTCTTTAGTTGAAAAGATTTGCGATCGAGTAGGAATCATCTTAAATGGAAAACTAAAATTCAGTGATACTGTAGAAAATATCTTAAAAGAAGGCAATTTAGAAGATAAGTTCTTTAAATTGTTTAATGAAGAGGTCACAATATGAAAAATATCTTGACTGTCTTTAAAAAAGAATGGGATCGGGTTATCAAAGATAGGCGTTTAGTTATCATGGTGATACTATTACCTGGTTTATTAATCTTTACCATCTATTCCTTCATGGGAAATATCATGAATAATCAAGAAGAAGAAATTGCCGATATCGCTATTGTCAATCCTACCGAGGCTTTTGAAGATTTATATCTTCTTTATGAAAATGAAGAATATTTAAATGTAATAGAAATTAGTATAACAGAAGTTGATCTTTATAAAGATAAAGTTGATAATGAAGAATGGTCGTTAGTTATTGTTTTACCTTTAAATCTTGAAGAATATGATGGTACAGGCGAAAAACCGGTAGTGTATTTATATTCTAATCCTAATGATTTAAATGGTTCTAATACTACTAACCGCTTTATATCTTACTTAGTCGGTTACCAAGAACAATTGAGTTATTTGCTTCATGGTGATACAACATTTTTCTCTTTATCTCAAGAACAAACTACTTTGAATCAAAATCAACTGATAGGAACAGTTTTCGGTTCTTTATTGCCGATGCTTGTAGTGATGTTT
>JAVEVN010000075.1:0-5208 GCA_034005025.1 Candidatus Izemoplasmatales bacterium
ATGAAAATTGCGCATAAAACTAAGAAAACAACAATCACTATATTTAAAATTTCCATAAAAATATCCATGATTATTCCTCCCCTTCTCTTATGCCGGTTTCTAATCTTTGATATGCGCTTTTAGCAATTGCATGTGCAGCTGTTGGATTAGTTAACCAAACGAAAATTAATATCAGTAAAATATTTAATGAAATAAAACTAAATCCTTGCCATATAATCAAAGCGACAAAAATTAAACCCGCTCCCATAGTATCGCATTTTGTCGTAGCGTGCATTCTTGTAAAAACATCTGGCATTCTCACCAAACCTAAAACTCCGACAAAAAAGAAAAATAATCCGCTAATTAAGAATATAACTACAAAAATAAATTGAATAATTTCTAAAGCACTCATTTTCCTAATTTTCCTTTCATCAAAAGTTTGGCAAGTCCGATTGTCGCGATAAAACCTAATAATGCATATACAAGAGCAATGTCAACATAAAAAGCTTGATAACTTATCAAAGCAATCATCGCAATAACAACTGTAACTTTTGTAGATATCATATTGATAGCTACAATCCTGTCTTCAGCGCTTGGGCCTTTAACAGCTCTATATAATCCGACGAAAGCAAATAAAACCAAAATAATTGCACTAATTAAAACTGCAGTTTCAATCATTTTTCATCCGCCTCCAATCCAATAAAAACCCTTTCTAAAGAACTACCATGCAATTGTTTAACATGCTCTTTAATTAAACCATGTACAACTATTTCTTCTTCTGACATTTCCACAGTTAAAGTTCCAGGAGTTAATGTGATTGCATTGGCATAAAGAGCTTGATTCAATTCTTTTTTTAATGGATTTTCTATTTTGACAAAACCAGGATCAATCTTCATCTTTCTACTTAAAACTATTTTAGCGACTTCGATATTTGATTTAGCTATATTAAATACTAAAACAAAAAATAACTTTATGACACGATATATCAACTTAAAGGTAAATCTAGAAGTTTCACCCTGACAAAAAACTAAATCGTAATTAAACAAAACCACTAACAAAGACACAAAAAAGCCAATAACTACTATTGACAGATCTATTTTAAAAGATAATATAACCCAAAATATTAAAAGCAAAATAAAAAGGATTAAAGCTCCATATTTTTTCTTCATGTTATCAATCACACCCCTTAAGAAAAAAAGAAAATAATTATATTATAATTATTTGAATTTATTTAAGTATAATAAACATGAATACTGTTTTCAAGTCAAGGAAAGAAATTCTCTACTATATAATCAATATTAAATTAAAAAACAACCATAATTTGGTTGTTTATCTAATTTATTTAGAAAATTCATTTAAAATTATTCTTAATTTGTCAGCTATTTCATCTCTTGACAAATTATCTTCAAAATCACTCAAAAATATCTTCTTACCAGTTATTATCTGTTGTTTTTCCTTATGGTAATAAAGCGGTATCAAAGGAATATGAGTTTTATGTTCTTTGAAATATGATTTAGCTAGAAATACTAAACCTGAATGAAATGAATCGATTTCATTTTCATAACCGCCACTACTATCTTCAGGAAATATTAATAAAGAGTTGTTGCACTCAAGGTTTCTTATACTTTCTTTTATTGTATTTCTCAATCTAACGTCAGGATAAGTTGGTATTAATTTTACCCCATTATATATTGCTTTAGAAACTATTCCAAAAGTAGTCGCCAACAAGAAAGATTTAAACTTACTATAACCTAATTTTTGACGATAAAAAACATGATATAAATATTTCCATCTGACAAAATAATATCCAGTCATAGGATAAGCTCCCCAAGGAACTAAATATTTTGGAAAATAGACGCTCAATGTTAAAGGCCCAGCAGCGCCGGAATGATTAGCGTAGTATATCGCCCTTTCCGGCAATTCTTCATAAAGAACTAATTCAGGAGCTTTCCTAAATGTTTTAATTAATCTCTTTAAGAATCTTATAAATAAATTATGTTTGGTTATAGTCTTTATTTGTCTCATAAAAAACCCCTTATAAGTATTAATTATATTTTACCAAATAATGATCTATAAAAGTAAATTCTAATAACTTTTCTTAAAATTTTTTATGCTTTTATTTTCCCTTAACAAAAACGAGGTTTTCTCCCTTGGATAAATTCTCAGAATACTTATATCCATTTAGTGAATATTGTTTGATTAATTCAATATTTTCAATCTTATTTCTAATTAAAAAATCTAGCATTTGTCCCCGTGCTTTCTTTGCATTGTAACTAATGATTTTTAATTTACCATCTTTATCTTTTTCAAAGAAATCAATATTTATTATCTTCTCAGAATGATTTTTTAACATTCTGCTAAACTCATTTGAGGCTAAGTTTATTATGACGTCTTCTTGACTAAAGTGTTTGTCTATATCTTCTTGCCAAAAATTATACAAATTTATATCACTAATTTTATTTGTCATATCTAATCGATAAGGATAGATTAAATCTTCTGGTGACAAAGTTCCATAGATTGCAGATAGAATATTTAGGTGATTATTCAGATAATTTATTTGTGATGAATTGTAATCGCTTAAAGAGAGTTGTTCGAAAACAACTCCGCTATATGAATCAATCGCTTTACTAACAGGTTTTACTTTGTGTTCTAATTGATAAAGAGAATAGGTTTCGTCAAGTAATTTTTTCTTAATCTTTAAGGAATAAGATAACTCCTCTTTACTCAATGATTTTAATTTTGAAAACAGTAGCTTAGTTTCCTTTTTTAATTTTAACTCAGATTTTCCTTGATTATCAAAATTAAAGTTTTGGGTTTTGCTAGGAGATATAATAATCTTCATAAGCTCAATCCTATTTATTAAAATTCTCAATCATCTGTTTAATTTCATCAGTTGAAGGAACTTTTCCGGAGCTGACAATTTTATTATCGAATATTAAACCCGGAGTTCGCATAAGCCCAGAATTTGCTATTTCCATCATGTCTGTAATATAAAGAACTTCTGCCTTAATATTTAATTCTTTAACACTTTCTTTAACATTTTCTAATAACTTCTTACAATTTTTACATCCTGATCCTAATACTTTAATAATCATATTTTTCTCCTTTATATAAATAAATAACTAAATGCATTAAATAAATACCCCATAATTATTATACCTATTACAACAACTGAAATAAAAGTAATTAATAACTTTGTCTTTACTACTTTTGCTATCATAATGATAGAAGGAAGTGACAAAGCAGTTACTGCCATCATAAAAGCGAGGACTGTTCCTATTCCTACTCCTTTTAATACAAGCGCTTCAGCAATCGGCAATGTTCCAAATATATCTGCATACATCGGTATTCCAAGTACAGTAGCTATCAAAACAGAGAAAGGATTATTTTGTCCTAAAGCTGCTTCAATCCATTCCTTAGGAAAAACTCCATGGATTAAAGCCCCAATACTAACTCCGATAAGCACATATATCCAAACTCTCTTTAGTACATCTTTAACTTGGTCTATAGAATACATAAGGCGGTCTTTTTTGGTCAATTTTTCTTCTTCGATTTCTACAACATCTTGTCTGCCTTCTTTAATGAAATCAGCAACATATTTATCCATTTTGAAGATACTAATGATTGTACCGCCAATCACAGCTATCACTAAACCAACAACTACATAAGCTAAAGCTATAGGCCAACCAAAAATACTTGCCAAAAGAATTAACGATGCTAAGTCTACTAATGGTGAAGAGATTAAAAATGAAAATGTTACTCCCACAGGAAGTCCGGCTCTTGTAAAACCCATAAAAATTGGAATTGATGAACATGAACAAAAGGGAGTTAATGTTCCAAGAAGTGCACCGATGATATTTGCCCATATGCCTTTAAATCTAGATAATATTTTTCTCGTCCTTTCAGGCGAAAAATAAGATTGGATATAGGAAGCAATAAATATCAATACCGATAAGAGAATAAATATTTTAACAATATCGTAAAAGAAAAATGTTAAAGAGTTATAGTACCAAGTACCTTCTGTTAAATTTAACAAATCCCTAAAAATATAATCTACAAATTCTCTTAACCAAGTCATTTTAAGTAACAAATCATTTAAAAAGCTAAAAAACTCTCTCATATTTATCTATTATCTCCCAGCTTTTTTAATGTGATTAGATATTCAATCATTTCATCAATTGATAATTTATTAATATCTAATTTACGCCATTTACCTTCTTTTTTAGAAACGACAATCCCAGCCGCTTCCAAAATATTAATATGGTAATGCATAGTAGGTTGCGTTACATTGATCTTATCGATTAACGTACATCCGCAACTTTCACCTTTTATAATTAACTCCAATAACTTCAACCTATTCATATCTCCAATAGCTTTGAATTTTTCAGCGATATTTTCTTTCATATTCATCTCCAGATATATAGATATTTATCTATATGTTAATTTATATTATACAATATTTAATCGCCTAATACAATAAAAAAATCAGATTCAATTATCTGATTTTTTTGTATTTATCAACTTATCATATATTAAGTAAAATATTAATCCTAAAAGCATTAGTAAACCCATAATAAAAATTATATGGTAAGGAAAAACCCAATCATTAATTACTGGAAATAACGGATCAGGATATCTTGTCCAAAAATAGTTATTTGGTCTAAGATTATTGTTAAACTTATACATATTGATAATATGAATGATTACTATTATAGAAAAGATCGAAATAATCGAAATCCAAAAATTCTTTAACTTCGGCTTCCACACATTAATCCTAATTGCGTACATAACTATAAATATCATTAACATGTGACTCAAATAACTTTGGATAGGATTAAAAGAAAATGAATTCCACCATGGCAAAACACCATGAGGAATAATAATAGCTACTAATCCTCCGATAACAGCTGGCACAGAGCCAATATCAAACAACACTTTTTTCTTTAATAATCCAGCAATAATCATTAAATAAACGCCAAAGCTACATAAATGAAATGATATCGCATTATACCATATATAATCATTAGCATAAATAAAATTAATAATTCTTAAAACTTCTAAAGATAAAAGCAAAATACTAATTAGACTTAGCATTCTTCCTTTATCAACAAAGAACTTCTTCTTACCTAAAAACCATAAGCCGATAAATATTAAAACCATTAAAATCATCATGCTAATATGATACCAACCAAACAAATATTGTTTGGTTGGATCATAATGAAAGCCTTC
>JAVEVN010000076.1:0-5139 GCA_034005025.1 Candidatus Izemoplasmatales bacterium
AACCAACCGCGATATTGGTCACTACCTTCGATATATAAATCAGCTGGATAGCCATAGCCGACATCTTTCATCGCGCCATGGTGAGAAGTTCCAGAATCAAACCAGACATCCATGATGTCAGTCTCTTTCCTGAAAATTCCATTAGGTGAATCAGGATGAGTGTATCCAGGTGGTAAAAGTTCTTTAGCTTCTCTGATAAACCAAGAATTAGAACCTTCTTTCTCAAAAATATCAGCTACATAGTCAATTACTTCAGGATCTAAAATCGCCGTATCTTTTTCAGTATAAAAAGCCGGGATTGGTACTCCCCAAGTTCTTTGACGAGAAATACACCAACTTCCTCTATCTTTAATCATATTGCTAAGTCTAACGTCACCCCAAGCAGGGTACCATTTAATAGTTTGAATTTCTCTTAAGATTTCATCTTTTAATTTTTCAATTGAAGCAAACCATTGTGAAGTAGCTCTAAAAATAACCGGTTTATTAGTTCTCCAGTCATGTGGATAGGAGTGAGAATAATCAAAACGTCCTAATAAATATCCACCTTCAAATAAAGCTTTTATTACTTCTTCATTACAATCGTCAACATACAATCCAGCAAATCTTTCACCAGCTTCTTCAGTCATTATTCCTTTAGAATCAACTGGGCAATAAACCTCTAGACCATATTTTTGGCCAACAACAAAGTCTTCTTCTCCATGTCCCGGAGCGATATGAACCAAACCGGAACCATCCTCTACAGTTACGTGATCGGAAATAATGATTGGTGAAACTCTGTCGTATAAAGGATGTTTATAAGTCATACCTTCTAATTCCCAACCAAAGATATTTTGAATAACAGTCGCATTTGACCATCCTAAAAGATCTTTTAATTTAGGTAATAAATCTTTACTTACGACATAATGATTGTTTTTATGTTTAACGACAACGTACTCAATATCGCTACCTGAAGCAATCGCTAGGTTAGCAGGAATTGTCCATGGAGTAGTTGTCCAAATTAAGAAATAAGTATTCTTAGGCAATTTATTCAATGTATCCACAGAAGGCATCGCCACATAGATTGATGGAGAGATTACGTCTTTATACTCAATTTCCGCTTCAGCTAAAGCAGTTTCGCTTGAAGGTGACCAATAAACCGGTTTTAATCCCTTATAGATTAAACCTTTCATCACCATTTCTTTGAAGACTCTAACTTGTGAAGCTTCATACTCTTTATTCAAAGTGATATAAGGATTATCCCAATCGCCTAAAATACCCAATCTTTTGAATTGAGTTCTTTGAATATCGATTTGTTCTAAAGCATAATTTTTACAAAGTTCACGAAAATCGGAAATTTCCATTTCCTTACGATTGACTTTCTTATTTTTTGATAAAGCATTTTCAATCGGAAGTCCGTGGGTATCCCAGCCAGGAATATACGGAGCTTTAAACCCAGACATATTCTTATATCTTAAAACAAAATCCTTTAAGATTTTATTCAAAGCGTGTCCAGCATGAATAGACCCGTTCGCATACGGAGGGCCATCATGAAGAATATAAGTTGGTTTTCCTTCATTCTTTTTTAAAAGCTGGTCATATAGATTAATTTTTTCCCATTCTTCCTGGATACTAACTTCCTTAACTCCTAAATTGCCGCGCATTGGAAACTCGGTATTTGGCATCAGTAAAGTATCTTTATAGTTTTTCTTATCCATTTTTATCTCTCCTTTGTTAATAAAAAAAATCCTTAATTAAAAATTAAGGACGAATTTTTCCGTGGTACCACCTTAGTTCTAGTTTAAGAAAACTAGCACTTAAAAATCGTTAACGCCGATTATACGTAATTACTTAATAAACTTCAGTAATTCTCTCTTGAGGGATAACAATAAATATGACTTTACTTGTTTTCACCAACCACAAGCTCTCTAAGAAAGTTTGAATATTTATTATCTTGTCTCAATCATCGATTATCTAAATTAGAATTATACACTATTTTTAGTCTTTTTTCAAGTGTTTATAGTTAAATGCTTAACTTAAGAAATAGCTCCGCCGACAATACTTAAAATAAATTGATAAATTATCAAACCAAGCATTGGGGTAAAATCAATATTACTAATGACAATCCATCCTCTGAATATACCGAGATATGGATAAACTATAACGCCAAGAATGCGGTAAAATCGGCTGTTTCTTAAAGGGGTCCAACTCAATAAGATGTAAATGATCATGATGAAGAAATAGGCTTGTAAAACAGAATAAGCGATTCTTAAAAACAAATCCATTATTATTGTTCCCGATAATCGTTGATAAATTTATTTAAAGTTGGACCTAATAAATCGCTCTTTTGAGCCATCAAATATACCTTATCCTTAATTTTTACAATTTCGCCATCACAAGCATATAAAACTCCAGTCAAGAACATCAAAACTTCATTAGCTTCAGAGATTAAACAATCCGCAAAACTCAACACAATCGGTTGACGATGCATGATGATTTCCGCATATTTATAAACATCTTTATTATCATTGACTTTAACAAAAGTCAAATCATCAAAATCAACATTTGTAGGTGTGATTTTCTTTTTGCCAAATAAACCCATCTTTAACCCTCTTTCTTAAACAATAGCGAACCAATTCTTAAGTGTGTAGCACCTAATTCGATTGCTATCTTATAATCGTTAGACATACCCATCGATAAGTATTTGATTGAGTCAGGTGAAATTTGATTAATTTCATCTCTTAATGAAACTAGCTTTTGAAACTGAGATTTAATCAACTCTTGATCATCAGTTAAACTAGCCATACCCATCAATCCAACCACTCTTATTTTATCATAACTTTGTAATTTTTGATAGAAAGATACTACTTCTTCTAAACTTAAGCCATATTTACTTTCTTCATCTGATATATTGACTTCCAAAAAACAATCCAAAGGCAAATTACGGTATTTTTGGATTTCTAAAGCTAAAGACATTCTATCTAAAGAATGAAGATAATCAATTTTGTCAATTACAGTCTTAACTTTTTTTGATTGAAGATGGCCAATGAAATGCCAAGTTATATCTAAGTCATGAAGAATATTATATTTATCTAAAAAAGCCTTGACGCGGTTTTCACCGATATCTTTAATTCCTAATTCATACATCTTAGCTATATCAGATTCATCACCATATTTAGTCGCAGCTACAACTGTCAACCCTTTGGTTTCGTTTAATAAATTTATAATGTTTTCTGAGTCTATCAAAATTTACTCACTCCCTTAGTTTATTTCTCTAAACTTCTTTCTTAATTCTTTCAAACCAAATTCAGTTTGATTAGCAAATTTAAGCGGTGTTATCGAGATATAACCGTTATTTACTGCATATAAATCAGTTTCCGGCTCAAAAGTAAAGTTGTTGAAACTTCTTTTCGTAGTAAAATGATCACCTTCTTGAATATAATAATGTTCAGTAGGTCTAAACCCAAGATCGGTAATCAATATCCCTTTTGACTTATTGAACTCCCTAGCAACAAAATTAACATTTAGAAGATATTTGTCAGTATATAGTTTATTGTTAAAGATTAAATCTAAAACTTTTGGTAAATCTTTTTTAGCTTGTTTGAAATGATCAAAATCAACTGATAAAGCAACAGCCGGTATATGAGCTTTCAAAGCTTCCATACAAGCTCCAACCGTTCCTGAATAGACAGTATCAGCGCCGACATTAAGGCCGTTATTGATACCGGAAACCACAACGTCAGGTCTAAAATTTAAGCCATGCAAAGCTAAAGAAACCGCATCAGCCGGTGTTCCTTCAATCGAATAGATATTTTCTTCGTGATTATGAACTCTAACTTTAGTCCAAAAAACTCTTGAAGCTGAAGCCCCCGACATATGATTATGTGGTGCGACTAAAAGAACTTCTCCATAATTTTTTAAGACTTCATGTAGTAAAGTTATTCCTTCAGCGTTATAACCATCGTCATTTGTTAATAATATTTTCATTATAAAACAATTCTCTCTTTCAACTCAGGATTTTCTTTATACAATAATAATTTTCTACCGATTCGATAGATTACATAAACATTATTTTCACCTAAGGTTTTAATAATGTCGTTCATATTTATCGGGCATGACTTTAAGACGGTGATTCTACCTACCTCATGTTTTTTTAAATTATCCAAGATGTTCTTGATTACTGAATCTGTCAGTCCCTGAAGACCTACTTGAAACATGATGGCTCTTTCGTTTGCCAAACGCCTTAATTTGGCTTTTTGTTTTCCTGTTAAATTCATAATTTCCTCCTAAATGAAAAGCGGTAATAATATTAATAAACTAATTGAATAGTAAATCGATAACGTAATAATATCGGAAATGGTAGTGATAAACGGTCCGCTCGCAACCGCTGGGTCAATCTTATATTTATTCATTATAAGCGGTATTAACGCCCCAAGACTCGTTGAAATAAATAATGCGATAAAGATTGAAGATGCGGTAACTACCGAATAGATAAGATCGATATTGCTGATATTTTGATCAACGATATATGTTGTAACATTTATCATTATAAAGATAAGTATAGCAATAATCAATCCCTGAAATACGCCTGTTTTAATTTCTCTAAAAATATGTCTTTTAATCTTTTCTCGTTCAATCTCTAAATTCTTTGAAAGATATCTAATCATAACCGCAAGACTTTGGGTTCCGGTGTTACCGGCCATCGCTAATATTAGCGGTAAATAAATAGCTAATCTAGCAGCTAACTCCTTTGAGCCTGTAGGACTTGATAAATTTCCTTCGAATAAAGATAAGATAATCGATGTAATCATGCTTAAAGCAAGTAGGATAGAAAGCCAAGGTAATCTCGCTTTAACAGATTTTTTTAAGGTTACACTTTCTAAATCCGTTTCCACTTCACCCAAACCGGCAAACTTTGTATAGTCTTCTTCTTGAGCTAGCGAAATGATATCCATTAAATCGTCATGGGTGATAATCCCTTGAATTTTACCATTTTCATCAATAATCGGTAAAGAAGATTCGGAAGTCTCTTGCATGATTGAAGCGACATATTCTTTATCATCATTAGGATAAGCTTTTATAAATCTAGTTTTAATGATATCAAATAGATATTCATTGGCTCTAGCAACTAAAATATCTTTTAGTTTAATGAATCCTTGTAAT
>JAVEVN010000077.1:0-5099 GCA_034005025.1 Candidatus Izemoplasmatales bacterium
GAACAAGAAGCGACACTCCAGAAGAACTTAAAGAACAGTTTCCTTATATGAAAGAATACTTGAAAGCTTTAGGCGTATATTTTTACCAACAAGAGTCGATGGAGGCTGATGATATTATCGGGTTTGCTGCTACTCATTTTAAAGATCAGTTTGACGAAATCATGATTTATTCTAACGATCATGATTTAGTTCAATTATTAGATAAGAATGTATCCCAACTAATCTCAAGAAAAGGCTTGAAAGAAGTAGAGATTTATACCCCAGATTATGTTTTCGAAAAACTAGGTTTTAAAACTACTCAAGTAACTGATTATAAAGCTTTAGTTGGGGATAGTTCTGACAATATTCCAGGAGTACCAGGTATTGGTGATAAAACAGCTGTTAAGCTTTTAACTGAATATGAAACGTTAGAAAATCTTTATGATAATATTGAAAATATCAAAGGTAAATTAAAAGAAAAATTAGTGGATAACAAAGAAGTTGCTTTCTTTTCTAAAGAATTGGCTACTATCAAAACTAAATTTACAAATGATATCAATATTGAAAGAACAGAATATAAAGGCTACGATGTAGATGAACTAACAAAGTTTTATCAAAAAATGAATTTTAATTCTTTTATTAAAAATTTGAAAAAAGATTCAAAAGTCATAAAAAATGAATTTATTGAAATCACTTCTTCAGAACAAATTGATAAAATTAATTTTTCTGATGCTTTTTTACATCTCGAGATTTACGGTGAGAATTATCATGTTGACGAAAAGATTGGCTTCGGGTTAGCGATTGGTGAAGATATATATTATATTCCTTATGATTTAGCAAAAGAATCCAGTAAATTCAAGAACTTTTTAGCGGATAAAAAAATTAAAAAATACGTCTATGACGGCAAGAAAATTAAAGTTGCATTATTGTGGGACGGTATCGAATTTAATGGTATTGAATTTGATTTATTGCTTTCTGCATATCTAACTAATCCGGCAATAAAGCAAGATGATTTTTCTTTGGTAGTTCAAAGCTTGGATTATTCTGAAGTTATATCAGACGACTTTATTTATGGTAAAGGCGCTAAGATGGCAATGCCGGAAAAAGAACGTTTAGTCAAACATATAGTAACTAAGGTAAAAGCGATAAAAGACCTAAAAGATAAAGCTTTAAAGATTAATGAAGAAGCTTCGCAACTAAAACTTTTAAATGAAATTGAAATGCCCCTTTCTATTTTATTAGCAGAGATGGAATATAAAGGCATCATAATTGATAAAGATATATTAAAAGAATTTGGTGATAATCTTGAGGTTGAACTTCAAGAATTAGAAGAAAAAATTTATAATTTAGCTAATCAAAAATTCAATATCAACAGCCCAAAACAATTAGGTGAAATATTGTTTGAAAAACTTGATTTGCCAACTAATAAAAAAACTAAAAACGGTTATTCTACTGATATATCTGTTTTAACAAAGTTAAAGAACTTTCATCCGATTATTAATCTGATTATAAGTTATAGAACCTATAGTAAACTTTATTCAACATACTATCAGGGTTTACTTGAATCTTTAAAACTTAAAAATGATTCAAAAATTCACACGATTTACCAACAAGCTTTGACGAAAACAGGAAGATTATCTTCAAAAGAACCGAACTTACAAAATATCCCGATTAAAACCGAAGAGGGAAGAGAACTAAGAAAAGTTTTCATTTCTAGCGAAGGCAATTATCTTCTATCATTTGATTACTCGCAAATTGAACTTAGAGTCGTTTGTGAGTTAGCGGGAATAAAGAACTTACAGACAGCATTTGAAAATAATTTAGATATTCATTTAGAAACAGCTAAAAAGATATTTAATAAAGATGAGATTTCTAGTAACGAAAGATCCATTGCAAAAGCGATTAACTTCAGTATTATTTACGGAAAAACTGCATGGGGATTATCAGAAGATTTGGATATCAATCCAAAAGAAGCTGAGCATTTTATTTCCAGTTATTTTAAAATGTATCCGGAAATAAAAGTCTATATGGATAAGCAGATTGAATTTGCTGAAAAACACGGCTATGTTAAAACCTTATTTAATCGGATAACATATATTCCTGAACTTAGTTCAAAGAATTATATGACTAGACAATTTGGAAAAAGAATTGCAATGAATGCGCCTATTCAAGGGACCGCTGCCGATATCTTAAAGATTGCTATGGTTAAGATTAAGGAAAACTTTGATAAAGAGAACTTAAAATCACAAATAATCTTGCAAATACATGATGAGGTTGTTTTAGATGTCTTTCCAGAAGAACTTGAAAAGGTGATAAATCTTACTAAGGAAACTATGGAAAAAGCTGTGGAATTCAAGACTAAATTAGTCGCTAATTATGCCAGTGGTAAAAACTTGTTTGAGGTGAAATAATATGCCAGAATTACCTGAGGTAGAGACAGTAAAAGAATCATTAAAAAGATTAATAATCGGAAAAAAGATTAAAGAAATATATTCTCCTTATCCAAAGATTATAAAAATGGATTTAAGTGTTTTTAAAGAAAAATTAATCAATCAAAAATTTACTGACATTAGAAGATATGGCAAATATCTTCTCTTTGACTTGGATGATTTTACACTTGTAAGTCACTTGAGAATGGAAGGTAAATATTTTTTAAGAAATAATTTAAAAGAACTTACTAAACATGAACATGTTATCTTTAAGCTAGAAGATAACATGTACCTTTCTTATCATGATGTGAGAAAGTTCGGAACGATGGAACTTGTCGATAAATTTAAAGAATATGAGCTTGAAAGCATTAAAAAACTAGGATTTGAAGCAAATCAAGAAAAAATTGATGCGGAGAAAATCTATCAAATATTTCATAATAGCAAGAGACCGATTAAATCAGTTTTACTTGATCAATCAATCCTTACTGGACTTGGTAATATCTATGTTGATGAAACGCTTTTTAGATCGAAAATACATCCTGAAGAATTGGCAAGCAATTTATCACTTAAAGAAACTAAAATTATAATTAAAAATGCAAAAGAAGTGCTTGATAAAGCAATAGCTTTAGGCGGAACGACAATCAGAACTTATCAATCAAGTTTAGGGGTTGACGGCAGATTTCAAAATGAGCTAAAAGTACATACTATGCAAGGTATGCCTTGCTTGGTTTGTGAAACAAAAATTGAAAAAATTCGTGTTGGTGGTAGAGGCACATATTTCTGCCCAACTTGCCAAAAAAGGAAAAGCTGATGGTTAAACTAGGATTGACTGGAGGAATAGCCACAGGCAAGTCTCTTGTTAGTGGATATTTCCAGGATGAGAATATCGTTGTATTGGATGCCGATGCAATCTATAAAAATCTACTCAAAACTAATAAAGTGTTGTATAATGAAATCAAGAAGAGTTTTAATTTGAAAGAAGTCGATTTTAAAGCTTTAGGAAAAATAGTCTTTTCGGATGAATCGCAGTTAAAAAAACTTAATAAGATAACTCACCCTTATGTTATCAAAGTTTTTTCTGATCAGCTTAAAAGATTAGAAAATCGTGAAAAGATAGTTGTTTTAGACATTCCTTTGCTATATGAAGCTAAGATGGAGAATTTCTGTGACAAAATAATCTGTGTTTATACTGATTATGAAACGCAAATTTCTCGGCTTCAAACTAGAAATAATTTAACAAAAGAAGAAGCTAAAAAAAGAATCGATTCCCAAGAATCATTAAGTGAAAAATGTAAAAAAAGTGATTACGTTATCGATAATTCATTCGATATTGAAACAACTTTCAAACAGTTTCAAAAAATATTCAAAGAGATAAAGGAGATTGCTAATGTCAGTTAAAGGGTTTTTCGCAAACACAATTGAAACTAGAGAGCTTCATCCGAATCCTCAACTCAGAACCAATTACTACCGCAATAATTTTAAACAAATTATCGAGGCTTTAGAAAAGTTAGCTGAGGACTTAGGATTAAAAATTAAAAATGTTGATGAAATCCATAAAGAAATATATATGATTACTTCTAATTATGATATAATTTTTACACTGGCGCAAATAACACCATCAGAATATGGCATAGATTTAAAGATTAACTGGTTTTCCGGATTTGGTTTTAATCGACCAAAGAAAAAAGCTGCCGAGATTTTTGCGAAGCTTAAGGAATTGTTAAGGTTCAAAGGTGTGTCACTACATCCTTAGGAGGTAGAACTTGGAAACATTGAGACGAAGTGATACTTTTGTTGTTTCAGGTGAGGGTTTGTGTTCTGAAGTCGATTATCAAGTTTTATCGCTTCTTTATCAACCGATAATCGGTCAAAGTGCTTTTACGCTTTATATGACTTTGATGAACTTGATGAATCGTCAAGATTTAATTTCAGATGAATATCTTCACGCTGATTTGGAATCACTACTTGGACAAAAAGTATCGGAAATTGAACAAGAACGTTATAAACTAGAAGCGATTGGATTATTGGTCACTTTTTTTGCCAATGATAATTTTACCTATGAAATTAAACTTCCTTTGAGTGCTAGAAGTTTTATAAACGATGGCATTATCGGCGAATATCTAATTAATGCCGTTACTAAAACTAGATTTAAAAAACTCTTAAAAATATTTAAAGTAAAAGCACCAAATAAAAAACAAAAATATAATATCTCTCAAGCTTTCAATGAAGTTTTTCCTGCTTTAGAAAAATCTGATAATGAGTACGAAAGCGATTTGTTATCTAACAAAACTAAAAGTTTTGCAAAATTGTCAAACTATAATTTTAATTGGCGACTATTTACAGAAAGTATTCCTGAAGAAATTTATAATATTGAAAATTTGACTGAAGCAGTTAAATCAAAGATTGAACAATTGTCTTATGTCTACGGTTTAGATGAGATTAAAATAGCTGATATTTTCCTTAAATCTTTAGATGAAGAAAATATGATTAACATAGAAGTTTTGGCCAAAAACGCTAGATCTAACTATAATTATGAACCGATAGATCCAACTGCTGAAGAAGTTATTATTAAAGAGGTTAACACCGATAATATCATTGATTATTTTAAATCGATTCAACCGAAAGATCTTTTAGCTGAATTAGGAGACGGATTAGTTTCATCTGCCGATTTAAGACATGTGGAAAGGCTTA
>JAVEVN010000078.1:0-5055 GCA_034005025.1 Candidatus Izemoplasmatales bacterium
AGTTTGATACTGTATCATATTTATAACATAAGGGAGTAGCTGACGCATAATAAAAGCGTGGTTAAATCAACAATCATGGCATTAGCCTGGTTTAATTTTAAACAGCAAGACTTATGCACGATATTCTTAGTGCATAGGTCTTTTTTTAAAGACAGAAAGAGGTAAGTTATGGAATATTTCAGCATGAAAAAAGATGAATTATTAAGTGAGTTTAAAGTCAATCCTAAAGAAGGTCTCAGTAGCTCGGAAGTCAAATCAAGACAAGAAAAATATGGATTAAATCAGTTGCGAGAATCTAAGAAAAAATCACTTTTAAGCATGTTCTTGGATCAATTTAAGGATTTTCTAGTCATTATTTTGTTATTTGCCGCTGGCATATCGATGGTAATTGAAATTATAGAAGGTCATTTTCCAACTGACGGCGTCATTATCTTGGCAATCGTTTTGTTGAATGCTATTCTGGGGGTTAATCAGGAACAAAAAGCTAATAATGCTCTATCGGCTTTGAAGAAAATGTCTTCACCTAGTGCAAAAGTGATTAGAGACGGTAAGACTATTGAAATATCTTCAGAACAATTAACTGTCGGCGATATTGTTTTACTCGAAACTGGCGATTTTGTTGCGGCGGATATTAGGCTTTTAGAATCAACGAATTTAAAAACAGACGAAGCGTCATTAACTGGTGAATCAATGCCTGTTAGTAAAGATTCTCATATCGAATTAGATGAAAATACTCCACTAGCTGAAAGAGAAAACTCAGTCTATATGTCGACGTTAGTGACATATGGAAAAGGAAAAGGTGTCGTTACCAGTATCGGTATGCAAACGGAAATTGGTAAAATCGCTACAATGTTAGATGCCGTTGAAGAAGGAAAAACGCCTTTACAAAAAACTATTGATGAATTTGCTAAATTCTTAGGAATTATAATTATCATAATTTCAGTATTTGTATTTATTTTAGGATTTATTCAAAATAGCTTTGTATTTGAATTAGAATTATTCTTAACTTCAGTTGCCTTGGCAGTTGCGGCTATTCCTGAGGGTTTAACTGCTGTAATTACTGTTGTGTTAGCTTTGGGAATGCAAAGGATGGTTAAACGAAACGCAATAATCAAAAACCTTTCTACAGTGGAAACTTTAGGTCAAGCAACCGTTATTTGTTCAGATAAGACCGGGACTTTAACTCAAAACCAAATGACTGTTAGAAGAGTCTTCGATATCGATAATGAGTACGAAGTCAGCGGTAGTGGTTATGAGACTGTCGGGACGTTAACGGTTGACGGAAAAGAAATAGAAATAACTAATAATTTAGAAAAAATATTACAAATTTCATTATTATGCAATGATTCAAAATTAGATAAAGATGAAGATAAAATTATTGGTGACCCAACTGAAGGAGCTTTACTTGTTCTTTCAGCAAAAGGTGGTTATGAGACTAAAAACCCTGAAGAAAAATACCCTCAGTTAAATGAATATACCTTTGATTCTACAAGAAAAATGATGACGTCAATCAATAAAATAGATGATAAAAATATCATTTTGACAAAAGGGGCTACCGATCAATTAATTAAAATATGTAATCGAATCTCTATCGATGGAGAAATTAGAAAAATAACTGAAAAAGATAAAGAAATGATCTTAAAGCAAAATGAAGTTTATTCCAAACAAGCTTATCGAGTTTTGGGATTTGCTTATAGCGAAACCGATACTCCTAAATCAATGGATTTGGAAAATGATTTGATTTTTGTTGGTATGGTCGCAATGATTGACCCTCCAAGAGAAGAGGCTAAAGACGCTATTGCAGTTTGTCATAAAGCGGGAATAAGAGTTATGATGATAACTGGCGACCACATAACCACTGCTAAAGCGATTGCTGGAGAATTAAATATCCTTAAAGAAGGCGGATTAGCACTTTCTGGCGAAGATACTCGAGATATGTCTGATGAAGAATTTGAAGAAGCTATTATGAAGTGTGATGTTTTTGCAAGAAGTACGCCAACTGATAAAATTAAGATTGTTGAAGTTTTACAAAAACATGGCGAAGTAGTAGCGATGACGGGTGACGGCGTTAACGACTCACCGGCATTAAAACAAGCTGAAATTGGCGTTGCTATGGGTATTACTGGTACAGAGGTATCTAAGGAAGCCTCAAATATGATTCTTACTGACGATAATTTCACCTCAATAGTTTCCGCTGTTGAAGAAGGAAGAACTATCTATAGCAATATCCGTAAATTTACCGTTTTCTTAGTTTCATGTAACATCGGTGAAATTTTATTGATATTGATGGCTATGATATTCAGTTTCTTATTTAAAGACCCAAATACTGGCGATACTTTATTACCTTTATTGGCAATCCACTTATTATGGATTAACTTGATGACCGATTCGTTCCCAGCGTTTGCGCTAGGGATGGAAAAAGCTGAAGCGAACATTATGGATCAAGCTCCTCGCGATACCAAAGAAAAACTATTGAATAAAGATACTTTAATTAAAGTAACTGTCCAAGGTACGGGATTGATGTTAGCGGGTTTGTCAGCTTTTTATCTAGGACTTCATGTATTAGACGGCGCTACAGTAGAACAAGCGATAACCATGGCTTTCTTAACTGTTGTTTTTGGAGAATTATTTAGAGCTTTTTCTGCAAGATCAGAAAGCAAGTTTTTATTCCAATATAATCCTCTAAGCAATAAATTCTTAAATTATTCAGTCTTTATTTCCGTAGGATTAGTATTACTTCTAATATACATTCCATTTACTGCTAAAATCTTTAGCCTTGAAGCATTAACAATTCCTGAATTATTAATTTCGATGGCTTTAGGATTTGTTCCTTTATTATTCGCTGAGTTAACTAAAATATTTAAAATTAAGGCTTAGTTAGTAAAGCTTATTGAAAAAGCATTATATTTAAAGTACAATTGAACTAAGGCTGGTGGTTTTAATGAAAAATGACATTAAAAAGAATATTGTCATAGCTAATGGCGAAGAAATAATAAAGGAATTTCCTAAATTAAAAGGTTTAGGATATTTTTGCCAAGTAATATTGACGACAAAAAGACTTATTATTTATGAGCAAAGCAACGCTGTAAACAGTAGTAGAAAAGTAAAAAAAAGAGGTATGAATGAGATTGAATTAAAAAGTATCAGCCACTCAAAGTACTATATTGAGTTTATTAAAAATTCGTTCTTTGTTAAATTTATCGGTTTTGTTTTCTTTATCGGCGCTTTCATCTTAGCTTGGGGAGTTTACCAAAACTTACTTACCTTCCTTCCTGGCATTGGAACAAGCCTATACAATTTAATTTACTATGGTGTTTCAGGATTATTGTTAATATTAGGTTTAATTATGATGTTTAAAATTAAAAAAGTCTTATTTTTCAAAATTATTTCCGGTTTTAATATAGAGACTGAATTAGAATTAAAACCGACAAATTATAATGAACTCTCAGTTAAGTTCATTGCAAGCAAATTTTATTAAAATATTAAGCTCAAGTTTACGACTTGAGCTTTTTTTATAATTTGTTTTTTGAATTATGGCTTTAATAGAATTTTTAACATGATATAATATTTATAACAATTTAATAACGAGGTGGCATTTTATGAAGTTAAATTATAAAAAAGTCTTTTATGTAGGGTTAGCATTTTTCCTAATTTCAATGTTTTGGCAAACCTATGATTCAATTATCACAAAAATTTTAATTGACAAATTTGGTTTGAATCAAACTTGGTCAGGCGTTGTTATGGCTCTTGATAATGTTTTAGCTCTTTTTTTAATACCGCTTTTTGGCAGTCTTTCAGATAAGAAAAACTCAAAAAGAGGTAAGAGAACGCCATATATTATCGTGGGTACTGTAATTGCAGCGTTTGCTTTTATGGCTTTGACCTTTAGCGATAATGTTCAATTAGCTAAATTAGAAACCGAAACATCAATTACCGAACAATATGATGCGTTTTTGGAAAATGAAGAAGAACTTACACGTGATGACTGGTTAATTCTGAGAGGACAAATCAGAGAAGAATGGATTGATTTAGAAACTCAAGAGGTCATAACTAGTGACAGATATGAAAAATTCAATAAAGACATATTGATTGTTATGGAAAATCAGTTAACAGATAGCGAAATTACTGTAGAAGAAGCGGATATATTAAAAGAAGCTTTTTATAATCATCTTAACCAAAGAGCTTGGATACAAACAACTCAATCACCCGCTCCTTTTATTATATTTTCATTAACACTTTTAGTTGCACTTCTATCTATGGCCACTTTTAGATCGCCTGCGGTAGCTTTAATGCCTGATGTTACTGTTAAGCCATTAAGATCTAAAGGTAATGCGGTCATCAACTTAATGGGAACATTTGGGGGAATTACCTCTATATTAATTCTTACTGTTTGGGGATTGGATAAATTATCTTACGTCAACTATTGGCCAGGATTCATCACAGTGGGATTGTTGATGTTAATTTTACTGGCGATATTCCTTTGGAAAGTAAATGAACCTAAACTTGTTGAAGAGAAAATTGCTGAAGACATTAAATATGGTTTAGAAGATGAAGAGTTAGAAGCTTTAGTAGAACATGAAAGTATTGAAGAACTATCTAAAGCCAAGAAAAATTCATTAATATTAATTCTTTTATCAGTATTTTTATGGTTCTTTGGATATAATGCAGTGACGACAAAATTGTCTGATTACGCTCCTAAAGTTTTAGGAATGGGATTTTCTTTACCTTTACTTATAGCGCAAGGAGCTGCTTTAATAGCTTTTGTTCCCATTGGTATATTAGCGACTAAAATCGGTCGTAAAAAAACAATTTTAATCGGTATTACTTTACTTACCCTTTGTTTTGGTTCTGTTTATTTCTTAACTCCGGATACTTCATTTATAATGTATTTCATATTCGCATTAACTGGAATAGCATGGGCTACCATCAATGTTAACTCTTATCCAATGGTTGTTGAACTTGCAAAAGGATCTAATGTAGGTAAATATACTGGTTTCTATTATACATTCTCAATGGCTTCACAATTGTTAACTCCGATTATATCTGGTATTCTGA
>JAVEVN010000079.1:0-5049 GCA_034005025.1 Candidatus Izemoplasmatales bacterium
AGTATCTGATTGAAAGTTATTTTCTTTGATGTAGTTACTGATAAATTCTGCTTATTGTAAAAAAGAATTATAATTTTTGCTACTTTCAACCAAAATCAATAATCGATTCAATAGATTTTGAAACATTTCGTGATTATTTTCGACATTATTTTCAAAATTTAATTGCCAATATTCTTTTATTTTCAAAAAACTAAATCCTTTTAATATAGCAATTATTTCATCTTTCGAAAAAGTTTCAAAATGCGTTATATTTCTTTCTCTATCAACTTTAGCGGCGAAATGATGCAAAAGCTTATGTGATTTTTGATGAGAGTTTAAATTATCAGCAATCATTTCGTTGATAATAATGATTCCTTCATTATTCAAGAGTTCAGCCATCGACAAAATTGTTTTTTCAATATCTAACAAATGATGAAGCGTATTGCTTAAGATAATGATATCAAAGCTATTTTTCTCTAACTTTGTCTCAAGTATATTATCTTCAAGAAAAGATACGCGTGGGTTATCTTTAAATTTGTCGTTATTATATTTTATTAAGTTTTCTGAAATGTCCGTACCGATTATTTCTTTATAATCATCAAAAATATTGGAAATCAAAGTGATAAAGTCAGCTCTGCCTGTTCCAACATCAAGTATTCTAGCTTTATGATAATTTTCGAGCAAGCTCTTAAGTCGTTCCATTTCTACCTCATTCTCTACCTTTATTATACCACTTTTTTAATATTTTCAAATATAAAATATCACGGACAAAATATTAAAATATTTTAGCAGTTTGTTATTATAAATTTTACATTGCTTAAACTATAACATATTATTTGAAAAATGATAAATCCAAATCAATAAATAAATGTTATAATTTTTTTATATGCTGGAGGTTGCTAATGAAAAAAATCGATTTTATCTTCATATTTATATTCTTATTGATAGTAACTGTTTTGGTGGTACCAATTAGCCGAAACTTTATCGCTCAAGCAAGCATTGATTTACCCTATTTGATGGGTTTTATTAAAACAGCTATCTTAGCTACTTATGGAGAAATGATTGCTTCAAGAATCGGCGATAAAAATTACTTTTCAAAAAAAGGATTATTATATCGTTTTATCGTTTGGGGATTTTTAGGAATGGCTTTTGTCTTAGTTTTTAAAATCTTTGATCAAGGAATAAAAGCCAGTATGGAAAGTGGTCTTTTAGTCAATTTTACTGGCGACGGAGTTTTTAACCCAATTCTTCTTGCTTTTTCGATAAGTTTTTTTATGAATCTAATCTTCGCGCCAACTTTTATGATTTTACATCGATATACCGATACATTTATTGATTTAGGCGAAGGTAAGTTTAAAAAGATTATTAAAGTCAAAGGTAAAGACGTGACTTCAACTATTGATTGGCAAAGATTTTTTGGTTTTGTCGTTGTAAAAACAATTCCTTTATTTTGGATACCTGCGCACACAATTACATTTTTATTGCCGGAAAATTATCGGATATTATCGGCCGGTTTTCTATCAATTGCCTTAGGGTTAATACTCACACTATCAAAAAAGAAAAAGGAAATTAGTGAATAAATATTCATACACCACTTGAATGTTTATTTTCGTGGTGCTAAAATAAAACAAAAATAATTTTTAGGGGGACATATGGAATATTTACTCTATGTAGCAATGGGGCTAGCTCTACTTGCTCTTGTTTATGCGTTTTATCTTTACAAAAAAGTTATGAAAAACCCACAAGGAAGCGAAGAGGTAATAAATATCTCTGGATATATCAAAGAAGGCGCGAACGCCTTTTTAAAAAGAGAATATTTTATTATCATTATCTTTGCAGTTATCGCTTTCTTCTTGATTTCGATTTCACCTTTAGGCATTGGTAGTGCAATTGCTTTTATTCTTGGAGCTTTGTTTAGTGCTTTAGCTGGTATTATTGGAATGAAGAGTGCAACAAATTCCAATTCAAGAACTGCTACTGCAGCTAAAGAACATGGAATGAAAAGAGCTTTAGGAATTGCTTTTAAAGGCGGAGCCGTAATGGGCATGTGCGTTGTCGGTTTTGGGTTATTAGGTGTTATTTTAGTATTTACTTTCACTAATCAAATCTTAAAAATTGACGCTTATAATGCAGTCGATATAGCTGCAGGATATTCTTTAGGTGCTTCTTCTATTGCATTATTCGGTCGTGTCGGCGGGGGAATATTCACAAAAGCTGCTGATGTCGGCGCTGACTTAGTCGGTAAAATTGAAGCCGGTATTCCTGAGGATGACCCGAGAAACCCTGCAGTTATTGCTGATAATGTTGGCGATAATGTTGGCGATGTTGCCGGAATGGGAAGCGATTTATTAGAATCTTATGTAAGTTCGATCATCGGCGCATCTGTTATTGGTGCTTTATGGTTTGATACAAATGGAGTTATCTTTGTTTTAATAGTAGCTGCTTTCGGTGTTTTAGCTTCAATTCTTGGTTCTTTGTTTGTCAGAGGTAAGGATGATTCTAATCCGCATCGTGCATTAAAGATAGGAACTTACGCTTCTGCAGCAATTTTCCTTATTGTTGGGTTCATCTTAAACCAAGTGTTCGTCAATAAAGGCATTTTCTCAGTAACTGATGGGGGATTACCTTTTAAATTCGGTCCTTTCTATAGTTTGTCGATAGGGTTGGCTGTTGGTTTGTTAATTGCTTTCATGAGCGAATATTATACTTCTTCTGAGTATAAATATGTTAAAGAGATCGCAAAACAATCTGAAACAGGACATGCGACAAATATAATTTCCGGTTTAGCTATCGGCATGAGAAGTACAGCCTTTCCAGTTATATTCATTGCGGTAGGAACAATTTTTGCTTATATGCTTGGTGGTTTATTCGGAATCGGTTTAGCAGCTGTTGGAATGCTCGGAACAGCTGGTATGACAGTTAGCGTTGATGCTTATGGTCCGATAGCCGATAACGCTGGCGGAATCGCACAGATGAGTAAGATGGATAAAAAAGTTAGAGCGATAACCGATGAACTTGATAGTGTCGGTAATACTACAGCTGCAATAGCTAAAGGCTTTGCGATTGGTAGTGCATCTTTAACTGCATTAGCTCTTTTTGGAGCTTTCACAGAAGCTGCTGGTTTAACAGAAATTAACATCAACAGCCCTAAAGTTATAGCCGGATTGATGATTGGCGGTATGTTAGCTTTTCTATTTTCATCTTTGGTTATCTTAAGCGTTGGTAAAGCCGCTAATAAAATGATTGATGAAGTCAGAAGACAATTTAAAGAGATGCCGGGAATTATGACTGGCGCTGATAAACCTGATTATGCTAAATGCGTTACTATTTCTACTGACGCCGCATTAAAAGAAATGATTTTTCCAGCGTTTTTGGCAATTGCTACCCCGCTTGTTGTTGGTTTCTTATTTGGCGCTGAAGCCCTAGGCGGATTGTTAGCTGGTACTTTAATCACAGGAATAATGTTAGCTATATTTATGGCTAATAGCGGCGGAGCTTGGGATAACGCTAAGAAGTATATTGAATTAGACCATCATGGCGGTCACGGTAGTGATGCTCATAAAGCAAGCATTACCGGTGACACAGTTGGAGATCCTTTCAAAGACACAGCCGGACCAGCTATTGATATTTTGATTAAATTAATGACAACTATTTCTTTAGTGTTTGCGGCACTGTTTGGCACAGGAATTATTTAATGAATTAAGGACATGAAATTTCATGTCTTTTAATTTTTCTTTAGGTGTATTAGGTGTCAAAAGTTAATTAAATATGATAAAATTAAAGTAAGATAAGAATTAGAAAGGAAAAAATATATGAAATTTAAAGATTTTAAGTATGAAAGACCGAACGTTGAAGAATTTAAAACGAAAATAACGAGTCTATTAGAAAAGATTGGTGGGGATTTAAGCGCTGAAAAAGAAATTGAAGCAATCAAAGAAATTTTTGAACTTAACGATGAAATGGACAGCATGATCACTCTAGTATCAATCAGAAATTCTCTTAACACACAAGATGAGTTCTATGAAGCTGAACAAGACTTTTTTAACAACTATGTTCCTGAACTCCAACAATATCAACACATCTTCTCAGAAAAGATATTGACATCGAAAAACAGAAAAGCATTAGAAAAAGTTTTTGGCGAATTGATGTTTAAACAAGCTGAATTAGCTCAAAAAACCTTTGACCCAAAAATTATTCCTTTACTTCAAAAGGAAAATAAGTTATCAACTGAATATTCTAAGCTTCTCGCTGGTGCGAAGATTGAATTTGAAGGCAAGACTTATAACTTAAGTCAAATGGGTCCGTTCTTACAAAACTTAGACCGAAATATTCGTCATCAAGCTCAACTTAAAGTATCTGGTTTCTTTGAAGAAAATGAAAAACAGTTAGATAGAATCTATGACGATATGGTTAAGGTAAGAACTGAAATCGCTAAAGAACTCGGTTATGAAAACTATGTTCAATTAGGATATGACAGATTAGGCAGAGTTGATTATGATTATAAAGACGTTAAGAATTACCGTGATCAAATCTATCGTGATGTCGTACCTTTGGTAGTTGAATTAAAGAAAAGAACTGCAGAAAGAATCGGTATTGAAAATCCAAAATCATATGACCTCGCCTTATCATTCTTAAACGGTAATCCTACCCCTAAAGGCGACAGGGCTTGGCAAGTTGGTATCGCTAAGAATATGTATGAAGAAATGTCTAAGGAAACCGCTGAATTCTTCAATTTCATGTTAGAACATGACCTCTTGGATTTAGATAGCGTTCCAGGTAAAGCTGGAGGCGGATATTGCACATATATCCCTAAATATAAAACGCCTTTTATCTTCGCTAACTTCAATGGCACAAGCCATGATGTTGATGTATTGACTCATGAAGCAGGACATGCTTTCCAAGTATATTCATCAAGAGATAATTATCCGCAATATCGTTGGCCTACTTACGAAGCCGCAGAAATTCATTCAATGAGCATGGAGTTTTTAGCTTGGCCATGGATTGA
Source organism: Candidatus Izemoplasmatales bacterium (assembly GCA_034005025.1). Lineage (GTDB taxonomy): Bacteria > Bacillota_I > Bacilli_A > Izemoplasmatales > Hujiaoplasmataceae > UBA2289. The sequence continues at coordinate 4,985 of JAVEVN010000079.1, forward strand.
CGGTTTCTTCAAAGATGATACGGAAAAATATAAATTCTATCATTTGGACAGTTCGATATCATTCT
>JAVEVN010000080.1:0-5003 GCA_034005025.1 Candidatus Izemoplasmatales bacterium
ATCGCCACATAAAGCAATCTTATTCTCTCAGACAAGTCTTCTTCATCGTCTTTTCTAAAATAGAGTTTCCTTAAGAAGTTTTCATAGAACCCATCATTATAAGCTTTAGTTAAAATTCCATATTCTTTACTAAATATAAAAGGTTCTCTTTTATCTGGATTTTGAAATCTCTTATATAATCCCGTTAAATAACAAATGCTAAATTCTAAACCCTTGGCTTTATGCATTGACATAATCTTAATGGCATTAACCGATTTTTTATCTTTTGAATACTCAATATCAAATTCATTAGTCTCAATAATCAATTCCAAGTATTTAATTAAATCAGAGAATGTAAAGAAGGAAAATGACTCGAGTTTAAGCAAGAAGAAATCCAACTTTTCTTCTTTTTCTCCTGGGTTTTTAAGATCAGCAATTTTGCGGTAAATATGAAGTTTATCGTAGACTTCTTCTAAGATGACGCTCGGTGGCAAATCCCAACATTTAGCGGTTATACTTAAGATATCTTCATAGATAACTTTAAGTTCTTCATAATCTGTTAATTTAGTTAAATCAGCGATTGAATCAATTTTTTCAAAGGCAAAAAACCGACTTAAAACTTGATCCTTAATCTTGTATACAAAGCTTCTTGCGACAGAATAAAACGCTGATTTAAAATATTTCTTAAAGTAATCCTCATCAATAAACGAATTAATTAACAATAGATATTGAAATACGAAAAGGATCTCTTCAGAAGAAAAGAACGGCTCGTCATTATATACGTCAAGAGGAATATTGTAATCGGAGATAATTTTAGCATAGGTGTTAAAATCGGATTTTTGCGCAGCTAAAATTGTGATATCTTGATAGTTCAATTCCCTAAAAGATTTGGCTTTTAAATCATAAATTAATTCTTTGTTTTCAATTCTTTTTTTAATATCTTTTGCGATGATATGAGCTTCAGCTTGCGCTTTGGATACTTCTTCTTCATCATCTTCTAAATCAGTTAAGTCATAGAGTTTGATCTCTAAAGCATTTTTATCATGAACTGGATGATTTTTCTTATAACCAGTTTTTAAGATTTGTTGGTCTTTATAATCGATTCCGCCTCGATTTTTCGTCATTAGTTTTTTAAATACTTTATTGATCTCTTCAAGAACAAATCCATTAGAGCGGAAGTTTTCTTGTAAGAAAATAGCTTTGCCATTATCACTTGATAGATAATCTTCATAAATTCTTAAGAAGTTTTTCGGATTAGCGTTTCTAAAACGATAGATTGATTGTTTGATATCGCCAACCATAAAGGTGTTGTTATTGGATATTAAAGCGATGAAACGGTCTTGAAGGTCATTGGTATCTTGATATTCGTCAATTAAGATTTCGTTGATGTTATCTTGATATTTTTTAGCTATTTTTGGATTATCTTCAAATAATTGAATTGCTAAGAACATGATATCTTCAAAAGAGTAAAGATTTTCTTCTTTTTTTACCACTTCAAACTCGCTTAAATACTTGGCTGTAATTTCCAGTAAAACATTAACTGCTTCTTGACTTGAATAAAATGAATCTTTAAGCGTTAGTAAATCAATAGCGAATAATTCATTAACTTCTTTTGCTAGTTTTTGTATTTTTTCTATTATCGGCGGTTTTGGTAATTCTTTAGGTCCTTTTTTTCTTGGGAAACTAATAGCACTCAACTTTTTGATAAATTCATCTTGCGAAGAATTTAATAAGTCGTTAATAATTAAATTAGCTTCAGATATATAACTAGAATAAACCTCATCGGATAATGCTAAGTTTTTTAGAAAATCATTTGCGAATATCTCATATTCAGCCTTTATTTCATTTAACAAAGAATCAAGATATTCATTTGCTTTATCTTCAATAAACTCTTCTGTTAAATAGGCTTTATGATAATTTTCTAATATTTCTTGGTAAGAAGGATTTTTCCTAAAGTCTTCTCCTAATCGATAAACAGCGTTGTATAGCCAAGCATCAGACTTGGAGAAATAGCGTTTGAATGTTTGATTAAACTGTTTAGAGTTTTCTTCGTAATATCTTTTTAAGATCTCTTTAATCACAACTTGTTTTTTTGATTTAATTAAAACGCTATCAGCGATAGTGATGGTATTTTCAACGTCTAAAAGGTAATGATATTCTTTAACGAGCCTTAAACAAAAGGCATCAAAAGTAGAGATGATAGCATTGTCTAATTTAGGAATTTGATCGAATAATTCGTTTTTATGAATTTCTTTAATTATTCTCGATTTCATCTCATAAGCAGCTGCTTCAGTAAAAGTTAAAATAATCAATTTATCAATATCGACTTTATCATTGATTTTTCTAATTACTCTTTCTTTTAACACCCCAGTTTTCCCAGATCCAGCGCTGGCGCTAACAAGAATATTTTTTCCTTCGTAATTTTTAGCTAGGATTTGATTATCAGTATATTCAATCATGATTTACCTCCTAGATGTTTATTTTTTGAATAACAAATAGCCTCATATGGACAGAAGCTACAAGCTACATATGAAGAAGATAGTTGATTGTAATCCTTTAATACCGGATTAATTGAAAAATTACCTTTTACGATCTCTTCTGAAGTCTTTTCAATCACTGAAAAAGCTTTTTGATAAAGATCAGTAAAAAAGCTTTGATCAACTAAAGTGCTATCAGATTTAGCTAACCCGTTTTTCACTTCTCTTACACCTTTAATATAAGAAAGGGAAGGATCGATTCTTCTGACAATTGTTTCAAGATTAACAACAACACCTTTTAATTGATGCGTTTTTTCTTCTGAACGAACTTCTTTTATTAAAGAAGTCTGTTGGTAAAGTATTCCTGCAGGTTTTAAGTTTGGATGCTGATGTTTATAAGCATAAAGATAAAAAGGCAACTGAATTATATAGTCTTTATCGATATCTTTAGTTGAGTAATTATGATCGCCGTATTTATAATCGATGATGATAAAATATTTAGTCTCATCATCGACCATAACTTTATCGATTTTTCCCGTTAAGTAAAAATGTTCATTGAATTTAAAATGAATCGGTTCCTCAGAATATACTTCTTTAAAATGAGAAACTTCTTCAAAGGTACTAACTATATTATGAATAAACTCGATATTTTCCTTGATTATCTCTTTGAATATCTTAAATTTGTATTCTTCAGATTTCGGAAAATTAAATTCGCTGAAGACTTTATCAATATCATAAGTCTTTTCTTTGACATACAATTCTAAAACTCGGTGGATGATATTACCAATATAAGAAAAGATATTCTCTTCGAAAGTATTAATCCTTAGTAAATAGTTTAAGTAATACTTAAATGGACAGAGATTATAACTTTCAATCTTCGTAGCTGAAAGCGTAGAGTTTTTGCTTAATAAATATTTTAATGTTTCATTATCAATACCCGTGAATTCAGGAATAAAACGTTGATAATCACCTTTAAAAGTATTATTTAACAAGATTAAATCAGGCGATGATAAATTATAATATTTATAATCGGTGATTTTCTTTGAATAATCAAGATATAACAAATCATTTAAGTAAGAATATTCTTTAACTGCATAAACATATGATTTATCGATTATTTTTCTTGTTAAAGGTAAATCGGTCATCATAGTTTCATCAACGACTTTTATCGGATATGAAAGAGTTAGATTATTAATTCGATCAAGCTTAAACGCTGTAACTTCTCTTAAGTTTTTATTTAAGATTATTGATGTTGGAAAAGCTATTTCCTTAACTTCTTCATCGCTGAGATAATCATTATCAAGAAATTTTTTTGGGAAAAATTCATCGTAATAATTCATCAATAGATAGTATTCGTCTTCTTGATAGAAAAAGTTATCGAAAGAATTAATCGATATCGCTTCTTTATATATTTGATTGTTATTAACGCTGATTTTTTTAAGTTCGTGGATAAAAACATCTTTATTACTCTCAATTAATGAAGAAGGGTAAAGATTAAATAATTGATAGATTCTTTTAGTGAAATCATTTTGTTTTAAGACGTTTAAATATTCGATTGTTTTATCGTAAGATTCATTCTTAAAAACATTGATTAATTCAATGATTAAAGGATATTCAACAATCGGAGTTCTCTTAAAAATATTATAAGGAATATTAGCGTCTTTAAATAGTTTTTTAAGTTGGAGATCATCTTCGTTAGTAGAGTTTAAAATATTTATTTTATTGAGATTGACGCCTTTTTCCAAAAGATTAACTACCCATTCATAAGCAAACAAACACTGTTCTATTTGATTTAAACACTTAGATACTATAATATCACTTTTTACTGGATCAGCAGTTGTGATATAGTTATGTTCGTGCTTTATGAAATTAGGAATTAATTGATTATTCACAGAATAAATATTCGAAAAATTTCTTTTATTTTCTTTATAGATTTTTTCTTTTATCAGTTCAATTTTGATGTTCTTTAAGCGATTAATTTTATCAGAATCATAATCTTTTTCAATTGATATATGGTCAAAATATTTTTTCATCCTCTCACTTAGAACTGGAAGAATGGAAAAATGTTCTTTAATATAAAAAGGATAGGTTTTATCAATCACAGATAGGAGAGAATTTGGCTTTAAGAATTGTAAAGTTAAAAAGATTGAGTTTTTACTCAAATAGTTTAAGACTTCAAGTTTATCTTGTTCGGTAGCTATTAATAATGAATTATTTTTAATAAAAGTTAAATCTTTCAACTTTGCCTCACCCACTTAAAATAATTATATCATAAAATTATCTCTAGTTTATAGGTTTATTGATAAAACAAAGATAAAAAAAAGAAGTCCTGATATAATCTCAAGGACTTCTTTTTTTAGTAGTTTATTCGATTGCAATGTATTTTTTTTCTTTGACGTTTGTCCCTTCTTTAGGAACAAATACTTTTAGTGTGCCTTTATCATATTCCGCTTTGATGTCAGTTTCAGCAATTTCTTCACCAACATAGAAGCTTCTAGCGCAAGTGCCAAGGAATCTTTCTCTTTTTAAATAATGTGCTTCTTTGGT
>JAVEVN010000081.1:0-4963 GCA_034005025.1 Candidatus Izemoplasmatales bacterium
ATCGTTCATCAAAAGCTACTTGAAATAGCTGATGCGTCTTATGAAGATTTTATTAATTACACTTATAATCCTGAAGACGAAAAAGACTTACAAAAGAAGATTGACGTTAAAAATGATATCGTCAAGGTTTACCGTGAAATTGAAAAAGTAAAAAGAGAAAACTTAAAAGATGTTGAAACTCAAAAAGCTTTAGCGATGTTAACATTAAATAATTATCGTGATGAATTAAAAGAAAGAATCGCTAAAGAAAAGGCGGAAATCGAAGCTAGAAAAGCTGAAGAGAGACGTCTAGAACTTCAAAGAAAGAAACAACTGGCTCAAGAAAAGTTAGCTAAGAAAAAGAAAATTAATCGCGCTAAAGAGTTGCTTGAAAAAGCAGAAAGAGCGCGTCAAGCTAAGAATAACTAATTTATTAAAAAGAGGTGATGATAATTGAAAAAAAGATTTATGCTATCTCTTTCAGCATTGATAGCTTCAGTTTTTTTGTTTATTGTCACGACTTTTGCTTGGTTTGTCCTAGTGACTCAAAATAACATTAATAATCTTCCAGGACAATTATCAGGAATTGTTTATGATCTAGGTGGCGATTTTGTAACTAATAGTGTTATATATCCAGAGTTAGAATTAATTAATGAAGATATTTACATTATTAATTATTCTCAAAATACTGATTTATACTTAAGGTTAAAAATTGAATATACTAAAATTAACCTAACTTATAACAGTTTAACTTATACATACACAGCCTCTTCACCAGTACAGAAAACTTACACTGATGTTCCTAATGATGAACATTTGATTGTTGATATGAATGCTTATTTTTTCTACGACGCAGATGGATATTGGTATTATGATCTATCATTAGAAAATGAAGCACTTAACACTTTGATAACTTCTTTAAAATATGACGGATTTAAAGCTAGTAATGAATATGCTTTAGAAGATATAATTATCAATATTACTTTAGAGGTGACTACAGAAGAAGAAGGCATTTGGTCGCCAATAACAACAATGGTTTTTATAGGAAGAATGTAGGATTAAAACGAAGTTTACGGACTTCGTTTTTTTAGGAGATATAGGATGAAATTACTAAAGAAAATTTTTAATATACTACCTTTTATCTTTATTGCTTTAGCAATGTTTTTAATTATAAACTTAGGATTCTCTTTGAAAAATGAGAAGGTTCCAAGTGTTTTTAATCGTGCGATGTCCTATGTTAAAACCGGTTCTATGGAACCAGATATCATGGCTGGAGATATAATTTTCATCGATACAGGAGAGACAGAGTTTTATGTAGGGGATGTTATCAGTTTCAAAAGGCCTGATAAACCGGAGATTATAGTTACTCATGAAATTCAAAGTATAACAGGTGATTTGGTAACTACTAAGGGAACGGCTAATCAAATTTCAGAGGACTGGGAAGTTAATTTTTCTAAGGATTATATTGTCGGTAAGTATATCGGTAAATCTAGTGGTTTAGGGGCTTTATATGAAACTTTATTTATCGATAATTCAAATTATCTTTTTGCTTTAATAACAATAATTTTTCTTTTAATTGTTATAATAGAGTTCAAGAATATCATTAAAATGATTTCCTTGAGTGCTAAAGAAAAAAAAGAAGAAGAAAAGCAAAAGTTAATTGAGGAAGCGAAGGAAAAATTAAGAGAAGAAATGAAGGATAAAACATGAGAGCAATTGTACTGGCAAGCGGATCAAGCGCTAATGCCACATACTTGGAAATATCAGGAGAGAAAGTGTTAATAGATTGTGGTTTAAGTTACCGACAACTCACGACAAGACTTAAAACAAAAGGTAAAGACTTAGAAGGGTTAAAAGCTGTTTTTATAACTCATGAACACGCAGATCACGTTGCCGGGTTAAGAGTTTTGGCAAATAAGCATAAGATGAAGATAATTCTTAGCCAAGGAACTTATGATTCATTAGATAAGAGATATTATGGAGAAATTGATGAAGATTTATTCATGATAGTTAGAGATAAGGCTTTAATCGATATTTTTGGCTTTAAGGTAATGCCTTTTGAAACTTACCATGATGCGACTGAGCCTTTTGGATATCGATTTATCGAAGGTGAGAAGTCATTGGTATATATCACCGATACTGGGTATTTTCCGATAAAAGAGTATGAGACTTTAAGAAACGCTGACGCTTATATAATCGAGAGCAATCATGAAGTAGAAATGCTTTTAGAGAGTGCTAGACCATGGCAGTTAAAAAGAAGAATTTTAGATGATCAAGGTCATCTATCCAATGAAGATAGTGCTAATCTTTTATTGAACATCATCGGTGAGAAAACTAAGTTTATTGTCTTAGCTCATCTTTCTAGAGAGTGCAACTTAGAAACTTTAGCTTTAAGCACACATCAAAAGGTTTTCTTTGAACAAGGGATTGATATTAAAACTTACAATTTAATAGCCGCTAGACAAAATGAAGCTAGTGAAGAAATTATCATCGAGTAATTTCTTCATTTTTTTTCATGCTTCAATTAAACTAAAAAGCAATTGTTTTTAAGTCCGATTTAAGTTATAATAAGATGAACGATTATGTGCTAACATTACTTAGCAAAATATATATAGGAGGTTGTTTATGACAACAAAAAAAGTTTATCAGTCAATGGATGGAAACCAAGCGGCTGCTTATACAGCTTATGCGTTTACTGAAGTTGCGGGTATTTATCCGATCACACCGTCATCTCCGATTCCAGAACATGTCGACCAATGGGCGGCACAAGGAAAGAAAAATCTTTTTGGAATGCCAGTTAAGGTCGTTGAGATGCAATCAGAAGCAGGAGCGGCAGCTACTGTTCATGGATCTTTAATGGCTGGAGCTTTGACAACTACATTTACTGCATCACAAGGGTTATTATTAAAATTGCCAAACATGTATAAAATTGCCGGCGAATTATTACCTGGCGTTATTCACGTGGCTGCTAGATCTTTAGCGGCGCATGCGTTGTCAATTTTTGGCGATCATCAAGATATTTACGCAGCGAGAATGACTGGATTTGCAATGCTTGCATCTGGTTCAGTCCAAGAAACTATGGACTTAGGTGGCGTAGCGCATTTAGCAGCGATAAAATCAAGCATTCCTTTCATGCATTTCTTCGATGGTTTTAGAACTTCTCATGAAGTTAATAAAATTGAAGTTATGCCTTATGAAGTTTTTGACCGTTTATTGGACAAAGAAGCTGTTAAAAAATTCAGAAACAGAGCATTGAATTCTTCAAACCCTAAAACTATGGGTACTGCTCAAAACGATGACGTTTATTTCCAAGCAAAAGAAGTTCAAGAACAATTCTATTTGCCAATTCCTGATATCGTAAATTCTTATATGGAAGAAATAACAAAAGAAACAGGAAGAACTTATAAACCGTTTAATTATTATGGAGCTGCTGATGCTACAGATATCATCGTAGCTATGGGTTCAGTTACTGAAACAATTAAAGAAGTAGTTGACAATTTAAATGAAAAAGGCGAAAAAGTTGGGTTAATCTCAGTTCATTTATACCGTCCTTTCTCTAGTAAGTATTTCTTTGATGTTCTTCCTTCTACAGTAGAAAGAATCGCTGTTTTAGACAGAACTAAAGAACCAGGATCAGCTGGTGAACCTTTGTTTGTTGATATTAAATCTATTTTCTATGATAGAGAAAAACAACCGGCAATCATTGGAGGTAGATACGGTTTATCTTCTAAAGATACAACTCCAGCTCAAATTTTTGCAGTATATAATAACTTAAAAACAGAAATGAAAAATAACTTCACTATCGGTATCGTTGATGATGTTTTACATTCAAGTTTAGACGATATTGAAACAGAAGACGTTACTGATCCAGATACTACTGAATTATTATTCTTTGGTTTAGGTAGTGACGGTACAGTTGGTGCGGTTAAGAATATCTCAAAAATCATCGGTGATTATACTGACCTTTATGGTCAAGCTTACGCTTCTTACGATTCTAAGAAGAGTGGTGGGGTAACAAGAATGCATTTACGTTTTGGTAAAAACCCAATCCGTTCAACTTATCTAGTTAATCATCCTCATTTCGTATCTTGTTCACAAGAGAGTTATTTAACAAGATTCGATCTTATCAAAGGAATTAGAAAAGGTGGAAGATTCTTATTATCAACCACTAAATCTCCTGATGAAATTGAAAGTTATTTACCTGATAAAGTTAAGAAAATTTTAGCTAAGAGAGAAGCTAAATTATATATCATCGACGCTTATAAATTAGCAAAAGAAATCGGTGAAGTAAAATTAGTTTCAACAATTATGCAGTCAGCTTTCTTCAAACTTAATGAACAAATCATGAAGTATGAAACAGCTCAAGAAGCGATGAAATCATACGCTAAGAAATCATTTGAACGCAAGGGTGAAGACATCGTTAAAATGAATTATAAAGCTGTTGATTTAGGCGCTGACGGTTTAGTGGAAGTCAAAGTTAAACCAGAATGGGCTGATTTAAAAACAGAAGTTGCATTAGATGAAAATCGTCCTGATTTCGTAAGAAATATCGCTGATACAGTTAATGCTATCAATGGTTATGATTTGCCAACTTCAGCCTTCTTAGGTATTGAAGACGGACAAATTCCTAATGGTACTGCTCGTTATGAAAAACGTGGAGTAGCTGAAGAAGTTTCTACTTGGATCAGTGAAAACTGTATCCAATGTAACCAATGTGCTTACGCATGTCCTCATGCTTGTATCAGAGCTATACTTGCAACTGATGAAGAAGTTAAAAACGCTCCAGTAGAAGCTGATTGGGTAGATGCAAGAGGTAAAGGATTAGAAGGACTTAAGTACCGTATTGAAGTTTCTATTCTTGACTGTACAGGTTGTATGGTTTGTGTTAACACTTGTCCAGCTCCTACTAAAGCATTAGAAATGAATCCAATTCAAGACAGAATTGATGAAAAAGAACATATCTTAGCTGATTACCTTTATAATG
>JAVEVN010000082.1:0-4953 GCA_034005025.1 Candidatus Izemoplasmatales bacterium
AAATGTTTTGCCATTTTAATAGCCCCAATGATATTACAGATACCGGAAACGCCGAATAAATCTTTCATTTTCTCAGCTGTAACTTTATCAACACCAAACTCTTCAAGCACATTAGGTGCATCATGAATTACTTTTAATCCTTGAACTGACTCTTCATCTTTAATAAGGGCAATAAAATCAGTGTTTAATACATTGTGAATCAATGTACACATCTTATCGCCGATACCTTCAATTCGATGTTGTCCTCTACCGCCATTCATTAAAGTTGAACATTCATAAGGCTCTAAAGCAGCTACTTTAGCTTCAGGAAATATTTTCTTTATATGATCGCCAGCAGCTAAAGTTCCGGCAGAACCTGGAGCTGAAGCAAAACAAGCAATACGGCCATTTCCTATACCTTTAACAGCGTCAACGCAAGCAGTTCCAGTCACATGGCGATGAAAACGATAATTAGGTAATAATTCAAATTGTGCCAAAGATCTATTCTTCGGATCTTTCTTTAATTCAAAGGTTCTTTCTAAAGTTAAAATTACATCTGATTCAGTTCCAGGAGTTAAATCTAACTTAGCACCATATCTCCTAATTCGATCATATCTTTCTTTGCTCATATTATCCGGCATGATAACGATTGAATCATATTTCATCAAATTACAGATATATGAAACACCGATTCCAAAATTACCGGTTGAAGGTCCTAATATCGTATGTTTACCAGGAAGGATAGTCTGGTCTACACATCCCTCAATTAAAGTTGAATACGCTGGACCGACTTTATGTGATCCCGATGGATAATACTTTCCAAGCAAAACAACAATATTAGCGTCAACACCTGTCATTTCCTTAGGTAAAATAAATTTATGAACTTCGTTCTTATCATCCCGCCAATTAATATTAAAGAGATTAATTGGGTCAAGTTCATTTTCAAAACCTTCTAAAGCTTTTTTTCTAATTTTTGGATCGATATGAGCAGGGTTTGCCATTTCATCATAAGTTGGTCCAAAGGGTATTTTACTCATTTTTTTCTTCCTCTTTTCTTTTGTCTATATATATCACTAAATCTTCAAGATTATCTTCAAGAAGAATTGGTTCAATAACGTTTTTTAATGCATTTTTAGTATCTTTAAGCCCGTTACCAGTAATTATAACTGTAACTGTTTCTGTTGATTTAATTAAATCAATTTTTCTTGCTTTTATATATCCTGCATAAGCAGCACTAGCTGCTGGTTCGCCAAATATTCCTTCATTTTCTCCTAGTTCTTTTTGCGCTTTCATAATATCTTCGTCACTTACTGCAATATAATCACCAAGGCTTTTCTTAACAGCCTCAATACCTTTAACAGGATTTCTTGGAATACCCACAGCTATACTATCAGCAATAGTATCTTCTTCGGTTTCTTTTAAGTCTTCATCATTCTTAAACGCTTTAACAAATGGTGAACATCCTTTACTTTGAACTCCAAGGATCTTAGGAATTGATTTGATAAAGCCTAAGCTTAATAAATCGTAAAAGCCCTTATAAACTCCACCGATTGTACAACCGTCACCTACTGAAACAATAACCCAATCAGTCGGATTAAAGTTTAGTTGTTCTGCTATTTCTAAGGCAACCGTTTTCTTACCTTCAATCAAATTTGGGTTTATAGCTGCGTTCCTATTATACCAATGGTAATGATCGATCGCTTTTTTAGATAGATTATAAGCGCTCTTATAATCACCGTCTACTTTAATAACAGTCGCACCAAATATCAATAACTGAGTGAGTTTACCAATCGGAGCCCTTTTTGGGACGAATATAACAGTTTTTAACCCAACTCTAGCTGCATTGCAAGCTAAAGATGATGCGGCATTACCTGTCGATGAACAAGCAATTGTCGTCAAGTCTTTTTCTAATGCTTTAACAACTGCGATAACACTAGCTCGATCTTTTAAACTTTGTGAAGGATTCTGTCCGTCATCTTTAAAATATAAAGCTTTTGAATTATAGATTTTTTCTAAGTTATTACTTCTTAAAAGCGGAGTCCATCCAACTCTTAGAGTATTTTTAGTAAATGTTTCCTCTACTGGTAAAAGCGGCAGATATCTCCAAATTGAATAATCTTTATTTTCAAGCAAATATTCCTTAGTTAAAACTTTTTTTATTTTCTCATAATCATATTCAATATCTAAAATTCCTAATTCACCGCATTTAGGACAGACTAGCAAATCTTCTTTGTTATCATAAGTTTGATGGCAAACAGTGCATTTATAGCCTTTTACATATGACATCACTCTTCACCAGCTTCCAAAGGGATTATCCTATATTTTTTACCATCGAAAAGGCCAAAATCAGTTACCTTTAGTTCTGGTATAACCGCCAAAGACAGAAAAGCAAGTTGTAAGAAAGGATCTTCGATATCTTTATTAACGCCCAATTTATGAGCGATATCATCAAGTTTTTTAAGTTGCTCTTCAACGTATTCTAAATTTTTAGTTGTCATAAGTCCAGCAACTTCAAGACTTAAACTTTCAAGGACTTCGCCGTTACTAGCTATAACGATTCCGCCACTGATTTCTTTCAACTTTCTAATCGCTATTAACATATCTTCTGTTTCATAACCGACGCAGATAATATTATGAGAATCATGTGCAATGGTCATCGCAATAGCTGCATTTTTTAAACCATAATTTTTAACGATAGCCTTGCCAATACGTCCACTATTATGATGTCTTTCAATAACAGAGAGCTTTAATAAACCAGGATTATTTTTAGGTAGAAATACTCCTTCTTCTAAATTAACTTTTTCAACAAGTTTAGTTGTTGTTACATTGTTCTTAACAAGTCCGATAACATGAACTAAATCACTTTTCAATTTATAATCCAGATCAATTGAATCAAGATTAACATTAACTGAATTTGTAACCTCGCTTGTATCTAAGTCATTAGATTCAAAGAGAGCAGTTTTATTTTTAGCCACCAATTTACCAGCTTTATAAACTGATTCAATATCAATATTTTCTAAATCTTTAAAGACTACGAAATCAGCTTTTTTACCCGGTGCAATCGCACCAATATCTTTGATATTATAACAATTAGCGATATTGATAGTAGCCATTGAAATGGCTTCGATTGGCTCTATTCCATAATCGATAGCTATTTTAATGTTATTGTCCATATGACCGATTTTTTTAATGTCAGATGGATGTAAATCATCGGAACAGAAGATTATTCTATTGTAATATTTAGCAGAAACTCCCGGTAATAAATCTCTAACATTTTTGGTTTGGGAACCTTCTCTTAGGTGAACGTACATCCCTCTTTTCACTTTATCAATCAGTTCTTTAGGTGTCGTGCATTCATGATCGGTTTCAACTCCAGCTAAACGATAAGCATTCAACTCATTTCCGCTAAGTTCAGGTGCGTGACCATCAATGGTTAGATTTTTAAACAAATCTAGCTTTTCTAAAACAGACTCTTCGCCATTAATCGTCCCCGGATAATCCATCATTTCGCCTAAACCTAGAACTTGTTTGTTAGATAAATATTGTTCGATGTTTTTACCTTTTAAATCCGCTCCAGAAGTTTCATATGGTGAAGAAGGCACACATGAAGGGATCATCATGAAAACATCTAAAGGCGATGCTTTAGAAGCCTCTAACATGAAATCGATTCCCTTGTTGCCAAGCACATTAGCAATTTCATGACAATCGGCAATAACCGCAGTCGTGCCTCTTGGCATAACCGCTAAAGCATAATTATTTGGCGTAAGCATGCTTGATTCAATATGAACGTGCCCATCGATAAAACCCGGTGCTATATAATAACCGGATAAATCAATTGTATTTTTCGCTTCATAATTTCCGATACCGATGAAATACCCATCTGATATCGCTAAATCACCTGTATCGATATCTTTGGTATAGACATTGATAATCTTAGCATTCTTAATAACCAAGTCGGCTGGTTTTTCGCCTCTTGATACAGCTAATAATTTTTGTTTATCCAAAAAACCATCCCCTTTGTTTATTCAATATTATCTATAAAATCTCTTAAAAGATTAAGAGCTACCAATTTACGATATTCCTTATTTGATCTTTGGTCATCAATCGGTTTAATTAAAGGTTCATACCAAGAAACAATCTTTTCTTTCATCGCATTAATTTCATCAACCGTTTTATTTATCAATTTAAGTTCAATGTTTCTATCTCTTACAACATAGATATTAACAGCTCCAAAAGCGATTCTAATATCTTCAATCTGGTTATTATTTATTCGATAAGCCCCACCAAAAGATAATTTTGATATAGCATCTGATAATCTTGGGCCAACTTTCTTAAAATACGCTCGACTAAAGTCTAGTTTTGGTAAAATGACTTTTGTAATCATTTCATTACTTTCCAAAGCAATTTTTCTAACACCTTTGATAAAGTCTTTTAAGAAAACTCTTCTAGTAATATTAACCGATTTGATTTCTACTTCCGCAGACATTAAATATAGCGGAACCAAAGAATCACCTGCTGGAGAAGCGTTGCCAATATTTCCAGCTAAAGTTGCCGTATGTCTTATCGCCGGACTAGCTATTTCCAAAATAGTGTCTCTAAGAAGTTTTGGAATAAGTGAATTTTCCATTATCTCTTCAAGAACTACGCTCGCACCGATATAAATAAATGAATCATCTTCATAAATCTTCTTTAGTTCTTCTAAATTACTGATATAGACTATATCTTTTTTATAACCGATTGGCATTGAAGTATGCGAACGATTCTGAATTAGCATATCAGTCCCGCCAGCAACTATTTTTACTTCTTTTTCATTTAAGATATTTAAGCATTCGTCTAAAGTTTTAGGGATATATGCTTCTACCATAAGCCTTCACCTGCTCTAGAAGCTTCCTTAACCGCTTCAATTATTAAATTGTAGCCGGTACAACGACATAAATTACCTGAAAGCCCAATCTTAATCTCAAAATCCGATGG
>JAVEVN010000083.1:0-4889 GCA_034005025.1 Candidatus Izemoplasmatales bacterium
AAATTATAACTTGAAACATCATTTTCAATACTTACGATATCAGCATGAGTATTAAGCGCCATCAAAATGGCGCTATACCCAATAGCTGAACCAATCTCCAAAACTCGATTAGCACGCGAAATAATAATCGTTTGAATAATCATATTTATCGCTTCATCAGTGACTATCGGAGTTTTATTCTCTTTGGCTTGAATAAGTATTTCTTCAATGATTGGCTCAGTAAATTTTTTATTTAACTCAGTTAAATAATCATTCATTGTTTTTATTACTTTTCTTCTTCTTCATGGTCATGATCGTGATCATGATCATGTTCTTCTTCCTCTAAAAAGCTTTCTAAAACTTCTTCGACATAATCCCATTCTTCATCGGTTTCGATTTGATTTAAACTGCCTTCATCGCCATCTTCAGGATTGAAGCTCGCTGCGAAGAATTCACCTGTATCATCATCTTTTAATTGGTAAACCACATATGATTTCCCAAACTCTTCTGACTCAAAAGTCATAATAATAATTGCTTCTAATTCATTTCCTTCTTCATCAGTAATAATTAAAGTATCATCGTATTCTTGCATTTTTAATCTCTCTTTCTGCTATCTAAATAGCTTTGTAATATTATGGTCGCCGCTACGAAGTCGACCTTTGTTTTTCGTTTTTTTCTACTTACATTGGCAGATATCATTAAAGATTCTGCCATTTTTGAAGTTAATCTTTCATCCCAAAGAATAACGTCTTTATTGAATTTTTCTTCGAGTAACTTCTTAAATCTAATTGAAGATTCAGCTTGAAAGCCAATTGATCCGTCCATATTCTTCGGTAAACCGAGGACGAACTTATTGATATCTTCATTCTTTAGTATAGCAAATAATTGTTCAATTGCATACTGAAAATCATTATTTGTAAAAGTTATTGTCGTAAGTTTAGTAGCGATCGTATTTGAAGGATCTGAAGTAGCTACACCAAGAGTCTTACTGCCTAAATCCAAACCGATTATCTTCATAGGACTAAACCTTTGACATAGTCAATCGCTTCATCAACTTTACTTACATCTTTCCCGCCAGCTTGAGCGAAATCTGGCCTGCCGCCGCCGTTCCCACCACAAATTTTTGCGGCTTCTTTAACAATTAATCCAGCATTTATTTCTTTCACAATGCTTTTTGCGACGAAGATAAGTTTATCTTCTAAAACTGAAGCGATAAATACAAAATTATAATTTTCATTAGCTAAAGTTTCATCGGCTAATTGCTTTAATACAGAACCGTTGACATTCATTAATTTAGCGATAACATTTTTACCATAAGCAAATTCACTTAAGTCTTTAATTGAAGATAAAGATTTTTCTTCCTTCAAAGAATTAAACTCTTTTTCTAATTCTTTAACTTTAACTTGAGCTTGATGAAGTTCTTGTCTTTTATTGATAACATCTTGATAGCTTCCCAAGTTTTCATGATTTTTCTTAAAATTGAATGTTAAATTGATTCCCTCTTGTTCAGCTTGATAAAGGATCTTTTCAGCTTTGTTAATCAAGTTATCAATATCTTGATTCAATCCCACTAATGAATCGCTTAAGCTGTCAACCATCTTATTAGCTACTGCTTCAATTCTATATATTCCTGAACCAATTGATGATATTGATTTTATTGCGAATTTTTTGATATCGCCAATATCTTTAACATGTGTTCCCCCACATAGATCCAAGGTATATTTCAAATCAATAGTTCTGACTAAATCGCCATATTTTTCTCCAAATTCAGCTATCGCTCCTAGTTTTTTAGCTTCATCAACCGACATGATTTTCGTGGATGACTTATAAGAATCTTTTATCATCTCATTAACTATTTTTTCAAGTTTCAAAATCGTTTCGTCATCGATATTTTCATAATGATTGAAATCGAATCTCAAACCGTCAAAACTTACAGAAGAACCTTGTTGGGAAATATGATTACCTAATACATCTCTTAAAGCTTTAAAAAGCAAATGTGTAGCTGAATGATGATATTCAGTAAGTGTTCTTCTTTCTTCATCAACTAATGCATCAACTATCATGCCTTCATAATTTTTTGACAACTCTTCTTTGGTTTTATGAATAAATTGACCGTTAGGTAGTTTTTCAACGTCAATTACCAACAAGTCGATATCATCATTATAAATCTTACCTTGATCAGCGACTTGACCGCCTGAAGTTGCATAAAACGGCGTTTTATCCAAAACTAATCCTTCGGGAAAGACTTTGATTATTTTCGACTTTGTTTTAAGCGTATCGTACCCAACAAATTCACTTTGATCTGTAAATTGTAAGTATTCCTCGTTCTGATGCATCATCGAGTCGGTTTCGCCCCGAGCGTTTCTCGCTCTTTCTTTTTGCTTTTCCATCTCTTTTTTAAAGCCGCTAACATCCACGTCATATCCTAACTCATTAGCATATTCAGAAGTTAATTCCAATGGAAAACCATAGGTATCATAAAGAACGAATGCATCTAAACCGCTGATTGTTTTGTTATTGCTAGTTTCAATAATGTCGTTAAGCTTTTTTTCGCCTGAAAGCAAAGTTTCTAAAAATTTGTTTTCTTCAGTATCAACGATTTTTTTAACAATTTCGACTTTGTTTTCAATATATGGGTAAAATGGTTTTAATATTTTAATTACTTCATCTACCAATAATACTAAGAACGGTTTGTCAATTTTTAATTGCTTTCCATATTTGACCGCTCTTCTTAAAAGTCTTCTTAAAACATAACCTCTACCTTCATTACTCAACATTGCGCCATCGCTAATCGCCATGGTAACAGTACGAATATGGTCAGCTATAACCTTAAATGATTTTTGACCATTATAAGTTATTCCAGAAATTTCAGAAATTTTATTTATAATCGGCATGAAAAGATCAGTTTCAAAATTAGTTTTAGCGTTTTGAATCACTGAAGCAAATCTTTCAAGCCCAGCTCCAGTATCTATGTTTTTAGAAGGTAACTCAGGATACTCTTCTCTTGATAATCCTTCAATAGCGTTATATTGAGATAAAACGATATTCCAAAGTTCAACATAGCGATCGTTTTCAATGTCTTTTTTGATTGACTCTGTTGTGAAATCGCCAAATTCAGGTCCTCTATCAAAGAATATCTCCGTACAAGGTCCGCATGGACCTGATCCAATTTCCCAAAAATTACCTTCGCTAGGTATCAAATGTTCTTCTTCAACACCTAGTTTTAACCATCTTTCTTTTGTATCTAAATCTGTCGGATAGTAGGTGAAATATAGTTTTTCTATAGGAAAACCAAAATACTTATCACTGGTTAAAAGTTCATAACCATATTCAATCGCTTCATCTCGGAAATAATCGCCAATGGAAAAATTACCCATCATTTCAAAGAAAGTATGGTGTCTGGCAGTATTACCGACATTGTCGATATCATTAGTTCTAATACATTTTTGGACATTGACGATTCTCGGATTTTTCGGCACAACTCTCCCGTCGAAATATTTCTTCAACGCCGCTACTCCAGAATTCATCCACAAAAGTGTAGGATCATTATTAGGGATTAATGAAGCTCCCTCTTCTACAGCGTGGCGCTTGTCCTTAAAAAAATTGATCCAAATATTTCTAATTTCATTTCCTGTTAAATATTTCATCTTTCTCACCTCTAAAAAAAATAGAAAATCGTCCTTAAAAACAAAGGACGATTAAACGCGGTACCACCTTAATTCTAGCTTTAAAAAACTAGCACTTTAAAACTTTTAACGCAAGTCAAACGTGTGGTTTTATCCACCTCTGATGAAGGAGCTTCATAAACTTTCATGTTTAGTTTCACCTAGCCTAAACTCTCTACTTTTGATGAATAATTTACTACTTATCTTCGTCTTTGATTTATGTATTGTATTATACATTAAATCTATCTTATTTGCAAATAAATTACAAAAAATCAGATATCTTTAAGTCGCCTTTATAACCAACAGAGATAATTTCAGTTAAAAAATGATTTAACAATGTGTTTCTTGCCCTATCCATTCCTAAAACTCCGCGGCGATAAGCTTCAAAATCGCCGATTAATACCAGCTTTTCTTTAGCCCTGGTTACACCGGTATAAAGTAATTTTCGTTTTAACATAATCGTGTAAGCTTTACTTAAAGGCAAGATGGCGATTTTAAATTCAGAACCTTGAGATTTATGAATTGACACCACATAAGCAAGTGTTAAATTAACCAAATCTTTGCGGCTGTATTTAACGATGTTTTCTGAAAAATCAACTATTAATTCATCATTCGGAGTAATTCCGATTATAACTCCCTGATCGCCGTTCATTACATTGTCTTCCGGTTGATTAACCAGCTGCATGACTTTATCATTATACCAAAATTCTTTATCTTGGTATTTAACTGAATAATCTTTATTGTCGCTATTGAATGTAGATTGGATAAGTTGATTCAATCTATCAATACCGTTATAACCTTTATAAACTGGAACCAAGACTTGTATATCGTTTAATAAATCATAGCCGTCATTAATTAAAGCGCTTATTCTCTCGAGCAGTTTAACGCTGATAGTATTATCATTAGCCTTAATAAATTCTTTATCGGAATAATTATAAAAAATATTTTCATTAATATTTTTATTCAATATATCGTAAGCTAAAGAAATGATATGCGAATCAGCAGCCTGACGATGAATAATATCTAGCTCAACTACTTCAAAAAGCTTTGAACTAATCAAATTGTGCAAAACATCACCTGGACCAACCGACGGCAATTGATTGCTGTCGCCAACCAATATAACTTTAGTCTTTGATGAGATGGCATCAAATAATTTCCTTGCCAATAAAACATCTAACATCGACGCTTCGTCGATGATTAAAATCTTAGCTTCAATTTGGTTATATTCGTCGAATTTATACTGCC
>JAVEVN010000084.1:0-4793 GCA_034005025.1 Candidatus Izemoplasmatales bacterium
GAAATGATTAAAGCCGCAAAGAAAAAAACGCCAATCAGAACGACTGGTTTTCCGGCCTATACATATTTTTTGCTTAAAGAAATGGACGCTGAAGGAATCAGACTTAAGATGCCTAAGGGTTCTAAGATTACTGTTGGTGGCGGTTGGAAACAATTCTATGCCGAAAAAGTTGATAAGCTTGAATTCTATCGATTAGTAGAAAAAGTATTAGGAATATCTGAAGAAAACTGTGTGGAATTCTTTGGCGCGGTTGAACATCCTATCCTTTATACAGACTGCAGATTCCATCATTTCCATGTGCCTGTTTATGCTAGGGTAATAATAAGAGATCCAGAGACTTTTAAACCAGTAAAAAATGGTCAAATGGGTTTAATTAATCTTATTACTCCAATGGTAGAAGGAACACCGCTTTTATCAGTTATGACTGATGATTTAGGCGTGTTGCATGATACTTGCGAATGTGGAGAAAAATCGCCATGGCTAGAAATCATCGGTCGAGTTGGAATTAAGGATATCACGACCTGTGCCCAAGGTGCAGAAGAACTTTTAAAGGAGTAAAAAGATGATATTATACAAAGGTGAAATATTTGAAAATCATCAACAAAAAGATCTGCTTTTAAAATTAAGATCTGATTGTTATGACACTTTAGAAAATGAAGATAGTTTAAAAATCTCTGAGGTTGTTGAAGCTTGTGATATATTGATTCAAAAGGTTAAAAGCGGAATATATAATGATTTAATTTTACCGCTTTTAGAGGAATTTGATATTCCTTATGATTATTTCTTGAGCAATCTACCGATGTTTGAAAAAGCCTCATTACTAAAAAAGGTTGAAATAGAACTTGGTAAAGATTATGACGAAATCAGCGATTTAGATGATTTTAATCAGAAAAGAAGATACCCTTTAGGAATCTTGTTTCATATAGCTGCTGGAAATGTTGATGTTCTTCCGGCTTATTCAGTAATAGAAGGTCTTTTGGCAGGGAATATCAATATATTAAAATTACCCTCAGGAGATAGAGGCGTTTCGGTTAAGCTTTTATCGGAACTGATTAAAATTGAACCGAAAATCAAATCATATGTTTATGTCTTTGACGTACCTTCTACAGAAACTGAAACGCTTAAACTATTTGCCGATATTGCAGATGCTATAGTGGTTTGGGGAGGAGATACAGCTATAAAAGCTGCTAGATCCATGGCATCAGTCACGACTAAAATCATCGAGTGGGGACATAAGCTTTCCTTTGCTTATGCAACTCTTGATGTGAGTGACGATGATTTAAAAGGCTTAGCCCATCATATGGCTATGACTGATCAAATTCTTTGTTCTTCCGCCCAAGGGATATTTATAGATACGGTTTCAAGAGAAGAATTAGATAAATTTGCGGAAAGGTTTTTTAAGATTTTTGTCGAGGTAAATAAATCTCATAAACCCGTACCTTTTGGAATGAAAAGTAAGAATGCTCTTCAACTATATTATGAAGAGTTGGAATCAAAGAATAGTAAAAAGAAGATTTGGAAACAAGACGGGATTAGTGTAACTACTTCAGATGACATGAATCTTGAACTATCGATGATGTTTAGAAGTATTTGGATAAAGATGTTACCAAAAGAAAGAATAATAAAACAACTTAAACCATATAAAAATCACTTACAAACAGTAGGACTTTTAACCACTAAAGAAAAGTTTGAAGAATTGAAAGATTTATTGATAAAGACTGGACTAACTAGAATTACCAAGGGAGAAGACATGTCAAGAATTATTGTCGGAGAAAGCCATGACGGAATGTATCCTCTCAGACTTTATTCAAGAATTGTTGAGACATATAAATAAACATAATTAATGACTTTAATAAATAAAAGCAGACACTAAAAAAATGTGTCTGCTTTTAAATTGTTTAATCATTTAAAACATAAATCAGTTGAAATGATAAATCTTTATTGCTTGTTTTTAGTTATAGAGATATAATCATTTCGTATAAGTGTTTATTTAAGAAACTTAAAAATATATATTGAAATTTTTTACTAGGACAATGGAGATTTTCTATGAATGATAGGTTTAAATATAATTTAAGATTCTTTATTATTTTTGGAATATTTTTTGAATTGATGAATGTTTTTTATAATCCTTATGCGATGAAGTTTTTAGAGAGAATTGGTGGAAATGAATTTCATTTCTCATTAATCAATTCAACAAAAGGAATAATAATGATTTTTACTTCATTACCAGCTGCGTTTATCATCAATAAGATTGCTGATAAACAAAAGATAACTGCTAATATTGTTCTTGCTATGGCACTGATTATTTTTTCATTATTTTTTATTCCGATGCTTCCAAGTGATTATCAAGTAATATCATTCATCGTTATTTTGACGTTATTAATGATACCGATATCTATTTATAATATTTCTTATCAAAATATTACCGGCGAAATCTTCCCTTTAAGAAGAGCTAGAGTATTATCCAAAAGAAGTATTTACACAATTATATTTACAACCATTGTAACGATTGCGTCAGGATTAGTATTTAGGTATTTTGCCCAAGATAATAGTGAGTTCATTTTAATTTATAGAATCTTTTATGCTTTAGCGTTTGCTTGCGGTATAATAGCTTTCTTTGTTTTTAAGAAATTATATTATACGCCGCAAGAAGTGAAAGAACCGATTAAATTCAAAGGAAGTTTTAAGACTGTATTTAAAAACAAAAGATTTACCAAGTTTGTTTTAAGTTCGACAATATTTCATTTTGGTTGGCAGATGGGATGGCCTTTGTTTTCCATATATACGATCAAAACATTAGGTGCTGATGAGTTTTGGCTATCTTTGATTACAGTCGCGTCTGCGATTGTAATGTTATTCGCGCATCGAGTATGGCCGAGATTGATTGAAAAATATGGTAACGAGAAAATTGCATATATCTGTACATTTGGGATGGCAATGACGCCAATATTATATGTGATATCCAAATCTCTGATAGTCCTTGTAATATTTTCTTCTTTATCAGGAATATTTACTTCTGGAACAATCACTGTTTTATTTAGCGATATGTTAGGTGTAATTCCTGAAAAAAATAGAATTATCTATGTTGGCTATTATAATATTTTAACCAATATTACCTTAGCTATTTCACCTTTGGTAGGTCATTTCTTTTATGAGGCGAAAGGAATTGTCTATGCTTTAATTATTACCAGTATATTTAGGCTTCTTGGCGGTATGGCCTTTATGATTCGCGAACGCTCGGAACGAAAACATAAATTGATTAGTGATAGTGCTTAGCTTTAATAGGCGATAATTTTACAGAAAATATTTAAGGCTTGATTAAAGATATAAAAGATTGGAATCTTCTATATAATAATATCGATGGTTATCATTACTTTGACATTGTTAAGCAATTCCTTGTTCTTGGTGTTTATGAAGAAAATATCATATTTTTGAACTATTTTACCGATGAAGTTACAAATATGAAAAATATTATAAACAAATCAGATGTTGTCTTTTTTACTGGTGGAAGTGCAGAATTATCAATGCAAAGAATCATAGAAAAAGATTTATTAGAAGAAATCAAAAACTGTAATATTATTATCGGTTCTAGCGCTGGAGCTATGATTCAATTAAAAGAATATTTTGGATCACCAGATGAAGAATATCCTGAATTTGAATATTTTAAAGGTTTAGGATTGATAGAGGATAATTTTAGTATTGAAGTACACTACTGTAATACAAAGTCACAAAACACAAGTATTGAAAAAGTATTAAAAAAAGGCGCTTCAATTGTTTATGGTATTTCAGATAATGGAGCTATAGTGTATAAGGATAAACAAGTAACTGTTTTTGGTGATGTGACAATATTTAAATAACAAATTAAGGCCTTTTTGGTCTTTTTTAAATGAGGTTTTGTTTTTTGTTTTTAATTATGTTAAAATGTATGAAAAAAAAGAAATCTTTCTTTTTTTTGCAAAGTTACTTAGCGATATTTTACATGGAAGTTTTTAGGAGGAATAAATGAAAAAAGTTATTGCATTATTTTTATTTATGCTTTTGTTTTTTGTCGTGTCATGCGATAAAACAAGCACTAACGCTACTACTATAACAGAAAGTAATTCGTCCACACAAACAACAGAATTAGCTGAGGTTATTGATTTGCCTTTTTTAAAACCATTAAATTTATCTCAAGCTATGATCGGCGAGTTTGACAACTTGTTAAGAGGACAAATGCTTTATCTATCCGATGATATTGTGATTCATCTAACCGCAGAAGAAACAACGGATTCTTTTACAAGCGGTGATAGATTTATTACGGTATTTGACGGAACTTCAACGGATTATCCAATTGGTAGAGACGACTTCGAGTTTTTTATGGGATTCGATCAAACCAATAATACCGTTTATTACTATAACGGTAGTTCCATAAAACATTCTGGAAATTTTAATGAGGATAATGAACTTTTATTCTATGGTGATAAAAAATTTATCAATCCTTATTTATTTGCTTATGGTAATAATTTCTATGATTATTTCGGTAATAATTTAACTGAAAATTTTACGGGAACTAAGGTTATTTATAAATATGGATTCGGAGAAGATATTTATTATCACTCCTATAATTATAAAGAAACTTCTGATGAAACCTGCACAATATCGACATATCAATTGGGAAATGAAGCAGCGATAAAAAATCAAACTTTAATTGATGGATATGAATGCGGAAGCGTTAAGTTTAGTGACAGCAATTATGCGATAATAGATGTTTATGACGGATCTAATCAAATCGGTTATATTTCAATTGATAAATC
>JAVEVN010000085.1:0-4748 GCA_034005025.1 Candidatus Izemoplasmatales bacterium
GTTAATTGAAGACTTTTTCTTTGTAGGTCAACATTGACTACCCAAACTTTTACAATATCGCCAACACTTACAACATCTAGAGGATGTTTTACGTAGGATTTACTTAATTTAGAAATATGAACTAATCCCGCTTCTTTAATGCCGACATCAATAAAAGCGCCAAAATCAACAACATTTCTAACTGTTCCTTGTAACTCCATATCAACTTTTAAATCTTCTAAACTCAACAATTCACTTTTCAACAATGGTTGAGGAAAATCATCCCTAATATCTCTAGTTGGTGAGACAAATGCGTCCAATATATCTTCAATCAATATTATGTTTTGACCGAAATGATTAGCTAATTTAACTTTATCAGTATTATTGATAATTAATTTACATTTATCGCTACCAATTTCATCAGCGCTTAAATTCAAATAACTTAATATTTGATATGCTAAATCATAGCTTTCAGGATGAATAGGAGTTTTATCAAGTGGATCCAAAGAATTAAATATTCTTAAGAAACCAATTGCTTGTTCGAAGGTTTTAGCTCCTAAATTTGGCACATCCATTAATTCCTTACGATTTTTATATGGACCAACTTCTTGTCTTCTATCTACAATATTTTTTGCGACCTTATTAGAAAGTCCCGAAACATACTGTAATAATGATGATGATGCAGTATTAACATTAACTCCAATTTGATTTACTGCTGTTGTCACAACGAAATCTAATGAGTCAGAAAGTTTAGATTGAGTTACGTCATGTTGGTATTGTCCAACTCCAATTGACTTAGGGTCAATCTTAACCAACTCACTCAAAGGGTCTTGCATCCTTCGTGCGATTGAAACAGCTGATCTTTCTTCAACTTGAAAATCAGGAAACTCATCTCTAGCTAAATCAGATGCAGAATATACAGAAGCTCCAGCTTCATTGACTATAACATATTTCACTGGTCTATTAAGTTCTTTTAAGATAGTTGCTACAAAGCTTTCTGTCTCTCTTGAAGCCGTTCCATTACCGATAGCTATAATATCTACTTTATATTTTTCAATAAAAGCTTTAGTGATTTTCTTAGCTTCCTCAACTTGCTTAGGGTTAACGTTTTGGCCAATATAAGCCTCATGAGGGTATATGACACCTTTATCAATAAACTTACCATATTTATCAATTACCGCTAATTTACATCCAGTTCTAAAGGCTGGGTCTATTCCTAAAACCATTTGACCCTTTAAAGGCGGTTGCAATAGTAGCGATCTTAAATTTTCAGAGAATATATGAATAGCTTGGTTTTCTGCTCTATCGGTAAAGTCAGTTCTAATCTCTCTTGAAATTGAACCGCTTATCAATCTTTTATAAGCATCAATATAAGCTTCCTCAATTAGATAATTAACTTTGGATTCTTTTCCGTTAATGACTTTTCTATTCAAATAATTAAAAATGTTATCCGTATCGCAATCAATTTTTACAGTAATGATTTTTTCTTTTTCTGCTCTGTTGATTGCTAATATACGATAAAGTTTTATCGTCGATAAAGCCTCTTCATAATCATAATAATTTTGATATGTCTGATATTGATCTTCAGCATCTTTTTTTATCTTTGTTACAATAACTCCGTTTTTATAAGTGTAATCTCTTATCCATTTACGATAATCAGCATTATCGGATACCATTTCCGCAATAATATATTTAGCTCCTTGTAACGCATCTTCAACAGTCTTTACTTCCTCTGTTAAATATGGTAAAGCTAAGCTTTCTACGTCATCTACTTCAGGGAACAAGAGTAGTTCATTTGCCAAAGGCTCAAGACCCATCTTAATAGCCTCAGTAGCTTTAGTTTTCTTCTTTTCTTTGAAAGGTCGATAAATATCTTCTAAATCAACCAACTTATCGCAAGCATTGATATCTTTTACTAATTCGTCGGTTAACATACCCTTCTCATCAATTAATCTGATAATATCATCTTTACGATCTTGAAGATTCTTACCATATTCATATTCTTTTTGAATAGCTCTTATTTGTTCTTCATCTAAAGAGCCGGTCTTTTCTTTACGGTAACGAGCAATAAAAGGGACGGTATTCCCTTCCTCCAACAACTCTAAAACAGTATGAATCTGTTTAACGCTAATACCTTGCGTTTTAGCGACTTGTTTAATTAACTCTTCATTAATATATTCCATTGCAATCTCCTTTATCAATCACTAGTATTTTACCATATTTTCGTAAAAATTGCTAAAAAAAAGAGCCATATAAAATGACTCTTTAAATTATTAATTAAATCCTTCGAACGTTCCTTCTTCGATTTGAGCTAAAGTATCAAGAATATTATTTGTTCCAACTATTTTTTCCGAATACTCTCCATCATTAACAATTATTAACATTGGTTTTATCAATGATTCTATTCCAAGAGTTGCTAGGAAAGCCGCTTTTTCAGAATCCTTAGTAGCTTGTTCTGTGCTGTTAGATGTTAAAATATCTGCATTCAATAAAAAGAACATTTCATCATCTATTTTATTCCCAATTTTCAAAACATCAAGTTTTATGTTTTGGCTCGTTTCATCATTAACTCCATAAACATAAATAACATAGTCTTGAAGTTCTTCGTCTTCAGAATCTACCATATCGAATACTTCAGTATAATAATCAATATTTTCATAGTTCTTATAATCTTGCCATCTAGTGAATGTTGCATACAAAGCTGTAATACCAACTATAACTAAAACAGCTAATATAATAGCCACAATTGTTTTTAATAATAATAGTTCTGGATTTTGTTTTTTAAAACCTTTTTTGTAAGTTGCCATTTTTTCACCTCAGTATAAATATTTTATCTAATTTTCACTGTTTTTGCAACAATTATTTTTTTTATCTACAAGCAAAGATAATATCCATATTTTATAGGCTTAATAAGTTATTTTATCTCATCTTCAATTAATATTTGATTAGCTAAATCTTTGATAGCTCTAAACCGATGATTTAATGCAGATTTAGATATTTGTTCATCAAAATGTTCTAAAGAAGCATAAGACAATTCAATTAAACTAGATTCAGGATATTTCTTTCTTAAGAATATTGCCTCTTTAAGTATTCTAGATAAATCAGATTTACCTCTTTTTTCAATAATTTCAATATATTCTAACTGTTTATTAGCCGCATCCATAGCTTTCTTTTCATTAGCTAAGTCACAATTAATAACCCGATTAATTGAGTTTTTAAAATCTCTTTTTATTCTTGAATCTTCAAAATCAAACAATGAGTTGCTAGCACCGATAACTCTCAAGAAATCAGCTATTTTCTCTGCTTCTTTTATATAAGTAATATAACCTCTTTTATTTTTAGAAGTTTTACCGTTTAAACTGAATTCATCCATTATATCTTTTAATACATTAGCCTGAACTTCAGAAAAAGATTGAATTTCTAAATGATAAGCGCTTGTTTCCGGTGAATTTATTGAACCAGAAGCTAAGAAAGCCCCTCTAAGATAAGCTTTTTTACAACACTCTTCAGATATTAAATTCTCATCAACATCTTGGAAGAAAATTGAGTCTTTATTTAACAGAGATAAATCACTGATAAGAAAGTCTACCTTATCATTGATCTTAACAACGAACAAATCATGTTTTCTAAGTTTATTAATTTGTTTTTTTAATAAAGACACTTCAATATTATATAACTCTTTAGTTAGAGTCATAAATCTTCTCACAACTGCATTATTAGTTGTTTGAAAAACCAAACTTATTCCTTGAGAATTCTTCTCAACCGAACCGTTAATATGCAACATAGCTGATAATTCAGCTCTATTGCAACAATTAAGATGTTTTAAAGTTTGTAATTCAGTTTTTACTTGTTGTGAAAAAGACATATAAATCACTCCTATTAATTAAAACCAAGGTTTTTCAGCCGTTGAATAATCCATTCCTTTTCTCTTTAATCTAACTAAAATAGAAAGAGCTATACCAGCTAAAATCATAATTGTAGAAGTAACTTGAGCTGATTTTAATGTCATTCCGAAAACTTCAAAAACCAAAGGATCTGTTCTCATGCTTTCGATAAAGATTCTAACTCCACCGTACCAAATTAAATAGAAAGCAAACAATTCGCCAAAATGAATCTTCTTAAATCTTCTTAATACTAACATAATAGCAAAACCAAGAATATTTAACATTGACTCATATAAGAAAGTAGGATGATAATATCCAGTATAAGGTTCAACAGCTAATGAATGTAAACCTTTTTCAATAAACATATTATTAACTATGAATTCAGGTATATGTAAAGTGTATCTTAAGAAATTGAACTGTTCTTCAAAAGCTAATACTGGCTGGCCATTAATAACTCCGCCAACAATTCCGCCATGAGCTTCTTGATTAAAGAAATTACCCCATCTGCCAAATGCTTGAGCAATGATAAACCCAACAGCCACAATATCCAACATTTTAAATATATCAATTTTTCTTTTTCTAGTATAGAAGTAAGCTGAAATTACCGCCACAACAAAAGCTCCATGAATCGCTAAGCCTGACAAACCAAATGTAGAAAAATCTAACGTTCCGCTTGAAAAACCTAACATCCTTAAGAGCGATGGGAAGAAACCTCCGCCAACAAATTGATCTAATTCGAAAATCACATACCAAAATCTAGCGCCAAGAATTGAAATTGGTACAATCCATAAGAAACCGTCCAACAAATCGTCTTTTTTCAAACCAACTCTTTTAGTTTCTCTCAAACCAATTGCTAAAGCGACGAAAATTCCTGTCATAATGAAG
>JAVEVN010000001.1:0-22693 GCA_034005025.1 Candidatus Izemoplasmatales bacterium
GCTAAATAGGTTGAATAATCCAAGACATATTTATATTCGAATCGATCAACAAATCTCATATAACCTCTATTTCTTACATCGGTAAGTTAAGTTGTGGCGATAGTAAAGATACCTTATCGATGTTTTTATCTGTTTGTAATTCACTAATAAACGCGTGAATCTGTTCAAGATTTTTTTCTAAAAATCTCAACTCATATACTACTTGAAAATTATTGTTTTCAATCTCTCTAGATCTTAAACTAATTTGCATTATGCCCTTTTCAGTCCAATTTTTGATAATAGCTTCAGAAAAATTATCATGTCCAGAAAGCATTAAAATGTATTGATTATGAACTTGTCTTCCATAACGAACCTTATAGAAAACATACATCAATAAACCTAAAACAACTGTGGCGATAATCGTTATCGTCCAATTTAAGGTTCCTATTCCTAGTCCAGCCGCAATCGTCCAAAACAAGAAAATCATATCTTTAGTATCTTTGATTGGCGTTCTAAATCTTATGATTGAAAGCGAGCCAACCAATCCTAAAGACAAGACTAAATTCCCTCTGATAAAATACATTACCAAGGTGACAATCGGAGCTAAAAGTGCTAAAGTCGCAAGGAATGAACTCTCATAATTTAAGCCTTTATGAGTTATCTTATAGACAAAAGCTACACCTAAACCGATAATTATGGAAAGGCCTAAAGAAAATAGAAATTCTAATAATACAAAATTACTTATGATTAAATTATTTAATATGTCTGCCATTTTTTCTCTCCTAAATATATTTCTTAACTTTAATATTTTATCATAAATTTCTCTTTAATTAAGCAATTATTTGTCCAAAAAGAAAAGATAAACCTTAATAGATAGGATTTAACCGTTATCATATTTAAGATAATATGTGTTTATACACTTTATCGTCAATGTATTTATCAATATATGGGGTGATTTTTCTTTACTTTTCTTGAAATTATGATAAACTTAATTGTTTGCTTTTTATAAAAACCAAACAGAATAAGGATAATTTTAATATGAGAGATAAATTAATAATAAATGTTGGCGTAATCGCTCACGTCGACGCCGGAAAATCAACTCTAGTTGATGCACTTTTAAGACAGAGCGGCGTATTCCATGAAAATGAAGTAATGATTGAGCAAGTGATGGATAGTTTTGATATCGAAAGAGAAAGAGGTATCACTATCTATTCTAAAAA
Source organism: Candidatus Izemoplasmatales bacterium (assembly GCA_034005025.1). Lineage (GTDB taxonomy): Bacteria > Bacillota_I > Bacilli_A > Izemoplasmatales > Hujiaoplasmataceae > UBA2289. The sequence goes on from JAVEVN010000001.1 coordinate 1,200, forward strand.
CTGCGCTATTGAACATAAAGGCATTAAAATAAACATTGTAGATACACCAGGACATGCGGACTTTTCTTCGGAAGTTGAAAGAATTATGAATACGGTAGATACGGTTATTTTACTGGTCGACAGTTCTGAAGGTCCTATGCCTCAAACTAAAGTAGTTTTACAAAAATCTCTAGAAATAGGCTTAAAGCCAATAGTTTTTATCAATAAAATCGATAAAAGAGATGAAAGAGCTCATGAAGTCGTCGATATGTGCTTTGACCTTTTTGTTGAACTAGGAGCCAACGATAAACAATTGGATTTTCCGATAATTTACGGGATTGCTAAAGAAGGCATTGCGATGGATTATATCAATGGTAATAGCACTGATTTAGAACCTTTATTTGAATGCATTATAAACCATGTCGAACCTTATCCTGATAATTCATCTGAACCATTACAATTACAAGTTTCTTCTTTAGATTATGATGATTACTTGGGAAGATTAGGAATCGGTAGAATTAAAAGAGGAACTTTGGTAAACGGAAAAACCTATAAATTAAGCAAAAGAGATAAAAGTGTCGTCACTGTAAAAATAACAAAACTTTATGTGAACGAAGGATTAAAAAGAGTTGAAAAACCTGTAGCTTATTCAGGCGATATCGTTATTTTCAGCGGTGTTTCACATATTTCTATCGGTGAAACTCTCTGTGATGAATCTTTGGTAGAACCACTACCGATGATACCAATTGAAAAACCGACTTTATCGATGAACTTCTTAGTAAATGACTCACCATTTGTCGGTAGAAGCGGTTCATTGGTAACCACCAGACAGATAAGAGCTAGACTATTAAAAGAATTAGAAACTAACGTTGGCTTGGAAGTTGAAGAACTAACTGGCGTTGAAGGATATAAGGTTAATGGTAGAGGTGAACTTCATCTTTCAATTCTACTTGAAAGCATGAGAAGAGAAGGTTTTGAATTAAGCGTTTCTAAACCCGAAGTTATCTTAAGAGAAATCAAAGGTAAAATTCATGAAGCTTTTGAAAAAGTAATTATCAATACGCCTGACGAGTATGTCGGAAGCATCATGACGCAATTCAATTCCAGAAAAGCAGTTTTAATCACAATGAGAAGCGAAAACTCTTATACCACACTTGAATATACGATTCCAACTAGAGGTTTAATCGGTTATAGAAGCGAATTCATCAATACCACTAGAGGACAAGGAACAATGATTAAATCCTTCGATTCATATAAACCGTATGCCGGTGAAATTGAAAAACGAAGAAACGGTGTTTTTATCGCTAAAGAACATGGCAAAACCATGGCTTATAGTTTATTCAACCTATCGGAAAGAGGCAGAATGATTGTCGGTCCAGCGGTTGAAGTATATCCAGGAATGATTGTCGGATTTAACTCCAGAAGCAATGATTTAGTTGTAAATCCTTGTAAAAACAAACATTTAACTAACACTCGTTCCAGCAGTAGCGATGAAGCGATAAAGCTTTTAGACCCATTAAAATTTACACTTGAAGAGGCTCTTGAAGTAATTGAAAATGACGAGTTAGTTGAAATAACTCCAACAGACATTCGTTTAAGAAAAAAGATCCTTGACGAAAATGATCGAAAACGATATTATCGTTCAGTTAATAAATTTGAAGATGAAGAAAATATAAAAGAGTAGTTGGACCTTCCAACTACTCTTTTTCTTCTTCTTTATTGCTTAATTGATATAGATATTCACCAATATGAACCATTTTTGTCGGCATAAACTTATTCTTAAGTTCAAACTGATAAATCATCTCGCCATCGTAAATCTGAATATTTCTACCGATATCTGATGGTAACGAAGGTATATTTTTAGCATTAAATCTTATTTCTTTAACTTCATTATCAACAGTTCCGTTATAAATATATTCAAAATCTTTAATCGTCAATACTCCTGAACCAACTTCAACTAAAAGATTATCCCTAAATGACATTAATCTAGTTTCCTCTGAAACAGTAAAATCTTTATCACTATCAATTTTATTTCTAATTCTTTTTTCTTGTTCGAGAAACAGTTCTTCTACACTTCGTCCGTTTAATAAACCAAACTCGTCATATGTTAAAACGTGATTGCAAGCTGGACAAATTAATTGATTTTTCTTTGCGATAAGACCTTCATGCAAACAATTAGGACATTGATAAATAACATTTTCCAAATTATCTACATCATTTATTTTATATTTATACTTCTTAGCAAAATTATCTTTCCAAGCTGAATATTCTAACTTGTTAGATACAATATCATATATCTCTTGACTAGATAAGGTTTTAAGTTCTTCTTTCGTGATTATCAATTCTTTAACAGTTTCAATTCTACCTTTGAACGTTTTTGTTGACCAAGGCGGATTAGCAAGCCCGGCGCCATAGTGTTTTACAATATAAACGTCAACTTTAGCTTTTTTGATTAATTTAGTAATTGCAAAAGATAAAGGTAATGTTTTTCCGATGGCTGATATTTGTCCTTCGGGAAAAATTCCCACAATTCCGTTTTGTTTTAATATTCTAAAAAGATTCAAAGTCGCAACTGGATCAGCTGTAAGTAAGCTTTTAGGAATGGCTCTTGCTAGTTTCATGACAAATCGCATTTTGGGCTCATAAAAAAACTTTTTTGCCGCTAAATAGGTTACTCTTTTAGGATACATTGCTGAAATTGTATATAAGAAATCATAGAATGAAGTATGATTTGATAGAATAATAGCCGGTCCATTTATTTTACATTTTTTAATTATTCTTTGGCCTTTAATGAAAGCAAAGATTCTTAAGAAAAATCCTAGGATGAAATTTATTAAAAAGTTAGGTTTTTTCATAATTGACTACAAGCTATTCAAGATTTCTTCTCTTGATAAATTTTCATTTTTTATTGCATCAGCTATTTCTTTTTGTTTGTCAGCGGTAATTTTATATTTGAATGAGATGAAAATACCAATTCCCATAAAAATCAATGGTGTTAGAGTCATAATCCATCTAATCATCAACATTGCTTCATCAGGTTGAGAAAAAACATCTGGTCCGCCTAATTCTTTTTCTTTAAAACCTGCTAAACCGATTAAAAACATCACTAAAGCTAAGCCTAACCCTTGTGCGATTTTATTGATAAAATTTGTAAATCCGCTCATTTGTCCGTCTAATCGATCTTCAAATTTTATCTGACCGGCATCAACAACATCACCATACATAGTATGTGGCACAAGTCCTGGACCAGAGATGCCAAATCCCATTAAAGCAGCTAAAATATATAATACGATAGGATTTACGTCAGCTGGTATAAAGATAATGAATATAGCTGTAACAATCCACATATAAGCTCCGAATCGATAAGCAAAAGTCTTCCCTTTTTTAGCAATCATCTTCAAATATATAGGCAAGGCGACTATTTGCATAGAAAACATCAAAGCCGCCGCAATCATTCCAACAAAACTTGTTTCTTGGTTAAATGTTACACTTTTAACGATGTGAAAATCCACATAAAAGAAAAATAAACCACTCATAATCGCCATAGACATTTGTAAAACCAAAAACATCCCCAAATACTGTCTAAAAGGCCTTAATCCTAAAGGTTTTACTAATTCTTTAACCGATAATTTCGTTTCAACTTTAGGAGTCTTAATCTCTTCTCTAGCAAAAAGGCCGGTAATCAATACTGATAAACCAAACAATAAACCAAAAGTGATACTCATAACTTGATAACCGATCGCTTCATCACCAAACATTGTTACCATTATTCCTGGAACTGCAACACAAATAATCGATGAGAAAATTGAAAAACCTAAACGATAGGAATTATAACTAGCTCTTTTCTGATAATCAGAACTGATTTCACTAGACAAAGAATAATAAGGAATCATTACCGATGTTTGAACTGTAGTGAAAACAAGATATGATGTTAAAACCGCTATCACTCTCAATGTAACTGATGAAAACGCATAAGGGAAGAATAAGAAATACATCGATATCAATACCAAAGGTGCTGATATAACTAAGTATATTCTTCTTTTACCCATCTTTGAATTAGTTCGATCAGAAATATGTCCCATCAAAGGATCGGTAAACGCATCCCAAACTCTCGCGACTAAAACAATAACACCAATCAAGAATGGATCGATACCTACAGTAATTGCTAAAAAGCCAGGATATAAGAAATTGATGATATTAAAAGAGCCACCACCGAAAATATCAGCAGAGGCAAAAGCGAGTTTTCTCTTTAAGCCATTTTTTTCCATAATTAAGCTCCTATTTTTATGTATATAATTTAATGTTTATATTATATCAAATTTTTTCCTAAATAATAGTTGATATTAAATGTTTGATATATATATTTTTATTAAGATAATATCGTTATATAATCTCGATCATAATCTATTAATCCATCCTTTTTCATCAAAGCTAATTCTCTTGATAAAGAAGGCCTAGCTACATTTAAGTAATTAGCTAGATATTCTTTCGATTTTATCGGTATTTGTTTAGAATTTATACTTAATTTTTCTTGATGTAAATACATCATTATTTTTTCTCTTAAATTAGGCTGTATTAAAATCTTATTATATTTATTGAGGTTCAAAGCTTTATCAGACAGTTCTTGTAAATAAAATGTCCTGAATTCATAGTTTTGAATAAGTAAATAATTCATTGTTTCTTTATTCATAAAAACAATTTCTGAATCCTTCACACTGACTAAATTAGCCGGATAACGATTGTTTTGACTGTTGATTAAAAAATCACCAAAAATCTGGTTTTCCTTTAATCTCGCTAAAATTCTTTCAGATCCATCGCTTGTGAAATGGATTAAATTCAATTCGCCTTTTACAATATAGCCAATTTTATCGCAAATATCATTTTCATGATAAACTATAGCGTCTTTTGGATAAAAGCATTTTAATGAGAATTTTTTTCTGATATCTTCATTGTTTAAGAGATTCAATTTTTTCACCTCCGTAACATATGTTACATATTTATTACGCTTTTTAGTATATCATATAATTAAGAGTAATGAGGTGTTAAAATGAAAAAAATAACTATTATTATATTAACGATAATTTTTACTTTTACTATAGCTGGATGCAATAATTCATCAGAGCCAATAAAAGTTATCGTTCCTAATGGAATTCCTGCAATAGCTCAAAGTCAAATGGAGATTAATGAATCTCAAGATAATTTCCAAATTGAAAGAGTAACTGGTCCGGCTCCACTTATAGCTGCTTTTACTAGTGAATCGCACCAAATAATAATCGCACCTTTAAACGTGGGAGCCAATCTTTACAATAAGGAAGCACCTTACACTCTAGCGGCTATATTAACTTGGAGTAATCTCCAATTGATATCAAAAACGGAAATAGACATTGATAATTTCAATGGTGAAACTATCTACGCTTTTGGACAAGGTGCCATTCCAGAAATGGTAATTGACTATATTTTTAATTCAATTATTTCTGAAAACCCTCCAATAATTGACTATACCTCAAGCTCAACCCAAGAAAGTTTTTTGAGCTTCATGCAAAACGAAGATAGTTTAGCAATCGTATCAGAACCGATAACATCAGTTGCTAAAAGTCAAATTCCCAATTTATTTGTATACGATCTTCTTCCATTATGGCAAACTTCTAGCGGAATGGCTGATTTCCCTCAAGCTGGTGTTTTTGTCCATAACGATTTAAGTGAAGACACTATAAGCAACTATTTAACTGAACTGAAGAATTCAACTTTAGAAGTTTTATCTCAACCAGAAGAAGCTTCTATCGATTGCGAAACCCTTGAATATCCTTTTGAAAGAGATATTATCGAAACTTCCATTCCAAATTCCCATATTGAATTCGCTTTAGCTAGTGAAAATAAAGATTTAATCAATGACTTTTTAGAAATGATTTATGATTTTAATAAAGAGTTAATCGGTTCAAAAATACCGGATAATGATTTTTATTGGTAATGATTATGAAAAAATATTTCTATGGTTTTTTATCAGTATTAACGTTATTTATAATTTGGTATTTGTTTTCGTTAAGAATAGATAATTCCTATATTTTACCTAGTCCTATCACAGTGATTAAAACCTTTATAAACTTACTTCAGAGTGTTTCTACTTATCTTACTATTTTATTAACTCTATTTAGATTACTAATAGCTTTGATTGGTTCTTTCATAATCGGTGTTATTTTAGGAGTTATCAGCGGTAATTACCAAGGATTTTCCTACTTTTTAAGACCAATCGTCTCTTCTTTAAGATCACTTCCAGTCGCTTCAATCATCATCATAATCATCATCTTGATTGGCAGCGATTCTTCATTATACATAATTACATTTTTAATGGTTTTTCCAATTATTTATGAAGCTACGCTCTCAGGTGTTAGGAATATATCTCAAGACTTACAAGACAGCATTTCCTTAGAACCAAAACACAAACTAATTGTAATGACAAAATTACAGATACCTTTAGCCTTCCCTTATATTTTGACTTCAATATTTCAATCATTAGGTTTAGGTTTTAAAGTCATCGTGATGGCAGAGTTTATAGCCCAAAGTTCTAAGGGTATCGGTTTCGAACTCTTTCGTGGAAGTATCTCGATAAATTATGAATTGGTTTTTGCTTGGACATTTATAATAATTATACTGGTAATACTGATGGAATTTTTCATTAAAAAAATGAAAAAATTGCTTACTTAAAATAGCAAAAGCACCCAAAAGGTGCTTTTTTTAATGAATTATTCTTTTTAAAAACTCTTTAGTTCTTTCGGTCTTCGGAGAAACAAATATTTCTTCAGGTGTCCCCATCTCTTCAACTAATCCTTGGTCCATAAAGATTACTCTATCGGACAATTCTTTAGCAAAAGACATTTCATGAGTAACGATTAACATCGTAATGCCTGTATTTGCTAGTTTTTTAATAACATTCAAGACTTCACCGACCATCTCAGGATCTAAAGCACTTGTTGGTTCGTCAAATAAAATAATTTCCGGATCCATCATTAAAGCTCTAGCAATAGCTACTCTTTGTTTCTGGCCTCCAGACAATTGATTAGGCATCTTATTAGCAAAAATAGCCATACCAACTTTATCTAAGATTTCATTTGCTTTTTTCATCAGTTCTTCTTTATCTTGTTTCAAAACTTTTTTTGGTGATAATAATAAATTTTCTAAAACCGTCAAATTATTAAAAAGATTGAATGATTGAAAAACCATTGTAACCTTAGTTCTTAAATCTCTGATATCTTTTTCACTTGTAAAATAATTTTTACCATGGAATAAAATTTCACCTTTAGTAGGTATTTCCAAATAGTTCAAACATCTTAAAAGCGTCGATTTACCCGAACCACTACTGCCGATTATCGTTACTATTTCACCTTTTTTAACAGTTAAATTAATCCCTTTTAAAACTTCTTCTTTTCCAAAATTTTTATATAAATTGTTTACTTGAATTACATCCATTCTTATCACCTCAATTAGAACTTACAAGTTCTAATGGACGCATGCCCATTCTTTTTTCCACATACTTTAAAAGGCTTGTAATTGAATATGTTAAGAACAGATAAATCAAAGCGACGATTGCGTAAGCTTCAAGTTGACGATAATGCATGCCGGTGATTTTTTTAGTTTGATTAAACAATTCAAAAATTCCAATTACTGATAAAACAGCGGTATCTTTAATATTAATCACAAATTCATTACCAATGGCAGGCATTGCATTTTTAATCGCTTGGGGAAACACCACAAAAATCATCGTTTGAGAATATGATAATCCCACGCTTAAAGAAGCTTCAATTTGCCCCTTATCGATCGCATTGACTGATCCTCTGATAATCTCGGCTATATAAGCTGCAGTATTTAATGAAACCACAAACAAACCACATAGAAGCGGGTTACCGAATAAACCGAAACCATACCAAAAGAAACTCGCTTGAACAATCATTGGCGTTCCTCTAAACAGAGTTATATATAAAGACGATGAACGATTAACGCCCTTTTTTATACTTTTTCTCATAAAACCATCTTGAGGCGTAATTTCAATTATTCTAGCAGTAGCCAAAAATAACGCTATAACAAAACCGATAATTGTTCCCGTTAAAGAAAGTCCTAAAGTTAATAGAGCACCTTCAGCAAACATCGAGCCGTAAGTAACGACAGTATATAAACTCCCGCCTAAAAAATCATCAGGAATAACCGGTATTACATAGCCAGAGAAACTATGAATATAATTGTTATTCTCAAAATAAAAAGTAGCGATTATTTCAAAGGATTGTTCGCCTTTAATAACTGACGGCAATTTTTCGATACTGACCTTAATGACTTCAATACTTCCAGTTCTCAGTTCGATAATTTCTGTATTTTCACTTAAACTGAGATATTCTGAATCAAGAAGATAGGTTACATTGATTCCATTTACTTCAACCGGCAAATAAAAATCAGTTGTAATTCGATTTAGTTTTTCTTCAGTTATTGTTTGATAATTAAATGAACTATAAAAGTCTATTTGTTCTATTGCTTCAGTAACTTCCTCCGGCAATAAAACCTCTGTAGTTAATCCTTCTATATCCGATCTTGGTATTAATGAAACCAAAGCAAAAAAAGCTAATAAAAATAAAATGGATCTTATTGTAAACTTTCTCATTTTAAGGCTGTCTAGAAATTGCCTCTGTCATAAACGCTTCTCGTTCTTCAGAACTAATATTTTCTAAAATCGCATTTATTTCAGTTAACAATTCAACGTCATCTAATCTCAAGGCAATCGCAACTGCAGAATCCTCATAAGCAATATCAAAACCTGATCCTTCAGCAAATTCAATATAGGTCAAATCAGGGTTAGTCGCAATAATCGCTTGAGCAACAGGTAATTCTAAAATCGTTAAATCATATGTTCCTTGATTAATAGCCGTAACAATTGTCGGTACATCTTGTAAAGGATCAGAGTGAGTAACACCGCTCAATTGCTCAATTAAATCATCATAGATTGTTGATAACTGAGCTACACCATTTGCGCCAGCAAAATCATCAATACTATCACTAGATGCATAAACAGAATCACTTCTCAATAAAACAACATGAGTCGATTGATAATACTCGCTTGTAAAAGCTACAGTTTGAGCTCTTTCAGCTGTTGGGCTCATACCAGCGATAATCAAATCAATTTCTTCAGATACTACTAATGAAGGAATCAATCCATCCCATTCAACTGCTTTAATGACTAAATCATAACCTAATTCTTCTGCAATTAATTTTGCGATTACAACATCATAACCGTCCACGTAATTGTTTGAACCATAAAGTTCAACAGCTGATTCAAAAGCTGAATCAGCACTAACTGTCCAGTTAAAAGGCGCATAAGCTGCCTCCATACCGACAACTAATACCGGTCTTTCTTCAGTTGTTGCTGATGTTGTGGATGTTGATTCTTGACTTTTTTCACAAGCACTAACACCAAAAACAGTAAATAACACTAACATTAATAAAACAAATCTTTTCATAAATAACTTCCTCCTAAGTTTTTTTCGTAAAAAAAAGCGTCATCAAGACGCTTTAATAACCCAGGATTATCGTTTAGCGCCTCTATCATGTAAATGATAGGAGTGATACAGGTCTTTCCTGTAACCCCATGTAATGAATATGTCTATTCATACATTCGGCGATGGTTGCCTTTCATAAGTATCTTAGCCTACCGGCTCCGCTTATTACTAATCTGCATCGCTACCTCTAATTGTTTGATGAAGTTTTTTTACTTTGATAATTATATATGCAATTAACTATTATAGCAAGAAAAAAAGAAATGAAAGTGCTTACTTAAGAAAAAAGATCTGAAAATTCAGATCTTTTAATTTATATTCTTTCTTTTGCGCTATAAGTTGTATGTAATAACTCATGAGCAATATGTCCGCCAGGTTCGCCAAGAAACTCTTTATATAATTTTATAAGTTCTTCATTCTCATGAGATTTTCTTCTTGGTAATGAAGCGTCTAAGTCATAAAGCGCTTTTTGTCTTTTCAATAAGACGTCGGTATGACCATGATGATACGGTTGTCCACCGCCACCGATACATCCTCCTGGACAAGCCATGATTTCAATTGCATGAAATTTGCTTTTTCCATCTCTGATGTCTTCTAATAGTTTTCTAGCATTTCCCAATCCGTGAGCTATACCGATATTTAACTCTAAATCACCGATTTTTACTTTAGCTTCTCTAATACCTTCTAAACCGCGGAATTGTTTGAAATCCACATTCTTTAATTCTTCACCGGTAATCATTTCATAAGCTGTTCTTGTGGCTGCTTCAATAACTCCACCAGTAGTTCCAAAGATGGCAGCGGCACCAGTAGATTCACCCAATAAAGTATCAAAATTAGCTTCAGGAAGTTTCTTAAAATCAATTGAAGCTTCCTTAAACATTCTCGCTAATTCTCTAGTCGTTAAAACATAATCAACATCATAGATTCCGTCTTTATTCAACTCTAATCTGGCAGCTTCAGCTTTTTTAGCCGTGCATGGCATAATCGAAACCATGACGATATCTTTTGGATCGATATTATTGACTTTAGCGTAATAAGTTTTAACTAAAATACCAACCATTTCATGAGGAGATTTACAAGTTGAAGGAACCTCCAATAATTCCGGAAATTGATGTTCGATAAATTGAACCCAGGCTGGACAACATGAAGTAAGCATTGGTAAAGTTCCGTTGTTTTTTATTCTTTCAACCAATTCAGTAGCTTCTTCCATAATCGTTAAGTCAGCTCCAAAATTAGTGTCAAAAACATTATGAAAACCTAATCTTTTTAATCCAGCTACAGTTTTTCCTGTCAAAATCGTTCCGGGCTCATAACCAAATTCTTCGCCAATAGCCGCTCTTACTGCTGGGGCTACTTGAACAATCACGCGTTTTTTCGGATTATTCAAAGCACGCCATACTTTCGGCGAATCATTAGTTTCCGCCAAAGCGCCAGTAGGACAAACTGAAACGCATTGACCGCAATAAGTACAACTGGTTTGATTTAAATCAAGATGGAAAGCCGTAGCTACAACCGTATCAAATCCTCTTTTTAGCGGACTTAAAACCCCAACTGTTTGCACATCGTTACACATTGTGACGCAACGTCTGCACATGATACATTTATTGGTATCTTTTGTGATACCAAAAGATGTTTCATCTTTAGGATGATTCATCTTTTCACCCTGATAATGAATTTCTTTAATATTTAACTCATGAGCTAAATCTTGTAATTCACAATCTAGATTTTTAATACAAGTCAAACAATCATTAGGATGGTTTGAAATCAGTAATTCTAGATTAGTTCTTCTACCCATAACCGCTTTTAATGAATCGGTTTGAATTCGCATTCCGTCTCTTGCAATATGAGAACATGAAGGAACTAATTTGCCGGTATCTTCATCCTCTACAACACAAACACGGCAATTAGCACTTTTATTAACAACCCCAAAGTCTTCTAGATTTAAGTGGCAAAGTGTAGGAATATGTACCCCGATCTTTTCAGCCGCTTCAAGGACTGTCGAACCGTTTTTAACCGTAACGTCAATATCATTAATTTTTAATTGAACCATTTTATCAATAAATTTCATAATTTCACCCCCTATGGTCTAATGATAGCGCCGACAGGACATGCTTGATAACAAGCACCGCAAGCGATACATTTACTTTCATCAATATAGTGAGGTTCTTTAACTTTTCCAGTAATACATTCCACTGGACAAACGCGAGCACATTTAGTACAACCAATGCACTTCTTTGGATCGATTGAATAAGTTGTCTTCTTAGTTCTATAAGCATAAGCCTCATATTCTTCTCGGAAATATTTAAGAGTTGAAAGTACTGGGTTAGGAGCTGTTTGCCCTAAACCGCATAGAGAAGTGTTCTTTATGTTCTCTCCTAAAACCTGCAAACGATCTAAATCTTCAGGTTTACCTTGCATCTTAGTTAATCTATCGAGTATTTCATACATTCTTTTGGTGCCAATTCTACACGGAGTACATTTGCCACAGGATTCATCTTGAGTGAAATCAAGATAAAATTTAGCGATTTTTACCATATCTGTATCTTCATCCATGATTATCATTCCACCGCTACCCATCATCGCGCCCATGCTTACCAATGTATCATAATCGATATGCATGTCGAAAAATTCCTTAGTGATAACTCCTCCACTAGGACCGCCGATTTGAATGGCTTTAATTGCTTTTCCTTTAGGGTGACCTCCTCCGATATCATAAACTATTTCTCTGAAAGTCGTCCCCATAGGAACTTCAACTAAACCAATATTTTTAACTTGCCCAGCAAGTGCAAAAACTTTTGTTCCTTTAGAGTTTTTTGTACCAATACTACTAAACCATTCATGGCCTTTTAAGATAATAACAGGAATATTAGCGAAAGTTTCAACATTATTCACAGATGATGGTTTACCTCTAAACCCGGCTTCACTAGGAAACGGAGGTTTTTTAGTAGGTTCACCTCTTAATCCTTCCATCGAGTGAATCAAAGCTGTTTCTTCACCGCAAACGAAAGCCCCAGCTCCTAATTTTATTTCCAAATCAAATGAAAAGTCTGTGCCAAAGATATTCTTTCCGATTAAACCTGCTTCTTTAGCTTGTTTAATCGCTACTCTTAACCTATGTGTGGCTACGCCGTACTCAGCTCTAATATAAATTAAACCGTGATTAGCACCTATTGCATAACCACCAATCATCATCGCTTCTAAAACTGAATGCGGGTCTCCTTCCATGATTGATCTATCCATGAAAGCACCCGGATCACCTTCGTCTGCATTACAAATGATATATTTTTCATCTCCAGGAAATCTTCTTGTCATTTCCCATTTTAAACCTGTATAAAAACCGCCACCACCGCGACCTCTTAATCCAGATTTTTTAACAATATCAATTACATTTTCTGGTGTATATTCCTTTAAGACTTTTGCCAGAGCAGTGTAACCGTCGTTAGCGATATAATCTTCGATGTTTTCCGGATCTATTTCTCCGCAATTTCTTAAAGCAATCCGCAATTGTTTTCTATAGAAGTTCATACCTGAGCTTTTTTCTTCGGTTACAGTTTTGTTTGTTTCCTTATAAAGTAATCTTTCAACTATTTCATTGTTTAAGATATGTTTTTCAACAATTTCTTTAACATCTTCAACCTTGACTTGAACATAGGTTATATCATCAGGTTCAATCTTAATTATTGGACCTTGTCCGCAAAAACCAAAACACCCTGTTCTTATTACTCTAATTTCCGCTATAACATTTCTTTGTTTTAATTCTTCTTCTAAAAGATTGCTGATCATCTCGCTATCAGAAGATAAACAACTAGTTCCGTTACAAATTAATACATTGATTTTATAATCAGTTTTCTTAGGACATTTACTTTTCCAAAGTATTAAATCATCGAAATTACTTATTTTCATTTTCGATACCTCGGTAATGTCTGATTATATCATCAACATCCTTAGGCGTAACCTTACCGTAAACTTTTCCGTTTACCGTCATAACTGGAGCTAATCCGCATGCCCCAATACACCTTACATCTTTGACTGTGAATAATCCGTCTTTACTCATTTCATTTTTATTCGTACCAGTCAATTCTAAAACTCTTTCTAAAACTTTGTCAGCACCTTTCACAAAACATGCAGTACCCATACATACACTGATAGTATATTTGCCCACTGGTTCTTCATTAAAAAATGAATAAAATGTCACTACTCCGTTGACATGGGCTCCGGAAAGATTCAACTTTCTAGCAATGTATAGCTGCAGATTTTGCGGCAAGTAACCAAATAATCCTTGTGCGTGGTGTAACACGTGAATTAAGTGTTCTTGCTTATTGCCTTCTAATGAATCGATATAAGCATCTAGCTTATTTAACAATTCTTTATCAAGCACACTCGTATCGAGTATTTTTCTTATCATACTACCCTCCATTCTTATGATATCTGCCAACAGTAATTATAACAAAATAAACAGATAAAATAAACACCTTTTTTACTAAGAAAACGTTTTTATTTTGCATTAAATAAAATAAATCAGGTGCCTATCAAAAAAGGCACCTGATTCCCTTTATAAATGAACATATGTTCGTTATAAAAAATACTTAATTCAATTTATTTTTAAAAATAATTCAAGGTTACTTAAAACAAAAGCTTTGGCATCTTTGGCTTGTTTAGATCTTGGTACCATTGAATCAAAAGCATGAAAACAACCGGGATAAAACTTAAAAGCAACTTTAATATTTTCTTTCTTTAAGTTTTCGATATAATTAATCGTTTCATCTTTAAAAGGATCTATTCCCCCAACAAAAGTAATTGTTCGCGGTAAGTCTTTGAAATTTGTTTCTCTAGCAGGAGCGGCGTATTTTGGAATAGAATCTTTAGGAATCCCATTCAAATAAAGTTCCCAAGCTAATTTATTATTATGTTCATCCCATACTGGAGCTTTGTTTGAAACCATTGATTCGTTCTTCATTTCATCATCAATCATCGGATAAAGCGGAATTAAAACTTTTATTTTGATTTTTCCTTTATCGCGAGCCATTAGTGAAACCGCTACTGATAATCCGCCACCAGCACTATCTCCTCCGACAACTATTTCATCTTTAGATATACCTAAATCATCAGCATTTTCATACATCCACTCCAACGTTTTATAACAATCATTAAAAGCAGCCGGATAAGGTTCATAAGCGGAAAGAGTGTAATCGGGCGAAACAATCAAGTATTCTTTAGCTAAATGTTTAGCCATAGAAATCTTAGCCATATTCGGCGACCCTATAGCATACCCACCACCATGAATCCATAAAACTCCAACCTTTGTTTTTGGACTTTCAGGTTTTATGATCACAAGTTTCATTAAACTTCCATCATCTCTTTTTATATAAGTATATTTCTTTAAATCTTTTTTAGAAGGCATTCTTCTTCTATTTTTCTTTTTTTTAATTGGTATTAAATGGGTAAAAGGACGAAAGATAAATCCTGCTAGTCTTAAACCTTTGGCAATCATATTATTCACCTCATATTTATATTGATAATTTTATCACACTGTTATTAAAAAAATCTCTATTATTTAAAAAGAAAACCACTTCTTAATAAAAGAAATGGCTTAATCTCGATTAATTTTAAATTTTAGGCAAAGACTGTTTTAGAAACTACCCATTTATGCATTTTAATATTTAACCAGAATGCATAAATACCAATGGTGATAATTGTTAGTAGCAACCATTTGATATATTGACCAAATAATTGGCCACCATTACCAACAAAAGCTAATCTTTTTCCATTGATATAAGTGTGTTCTGCATACCATCTTTGTTTAATGCATACAGCCCAAGGCAAACCGATTCCTAACGTAAATAAAATTAAGATAAACGAAAGGATGTTAATGCCAATTAAACCTAATAAACCACCTGTAAATCTTGACTCTTCCATGAAAGTCCCCCTTTTAAATTTTATAATTCTTTGAGAATTATATTAGTAAACTCATTATATAAAATAATGACTGATAAAAAAAGAGAGCACATAAAAATAATTTAAATTTTTAATTAATCATTGAAATATCTAATAAATTGTTCTTTATTGTTTAAAAATTGCTTTAACAAAGAAATGCTTTCAACATTATCATATTCTGTTCTCTTAAAACTATCATTTCTTATCTCATAAATTATTGCGTCAGGTATAGCGGCTAATATCGGCGAGTGCGTCGCAATGATGAATTGTGCGCCTCTTTTAGTCGCTTCAATAATCATTGCCATTAAAGTCAATTGATTTTGAGTTGAAAGCGGAGTTTCTGGTTCATCCAATATATATAATTGATTATCTTTAATCCTCGAAGAGAAAAAATCTAAATAAGCTTCTCCATGAGATGATTTAGAAAGATCTTTCTCATACATATTTGATAACTCATTGATAGATTTGCTATAAGGAGATTTAGCCATCATTTTTGAATAATCAGATTTATTTTTATACTCTTTTTCTACTCTAGATATATTTTCTTTACTCTCTTCTATCTCTTTTATTATATATTCAATGTAATTAATAAAGGTTAGACTCTCAAAGAAAAAACCCTTTAATCTTCCTAAACTAGGAGTTAAAGAAACTGATTTAGAATCAATCGTTTTTTCTTGAAATTTATCTGGTATCTGAATTTCAACAAGCGATAATTTAGCTTGAAGAAGTTTCAGCAAAGATGATTTGCCTGACCCGTTCTCACCTAAAATTATCGTCACTGGTCTATTGACTTCAAGTTCGATATCCTTTTGAAAAAGACTTAAATTAAAAGGATAATTATTACCATTTTTAGCTGTAATCTTAATTTTATCTATCAACAATTTATGAAAACCAACCTTAACTAAATATTAAAATTATTAATTAACAAAAACTAATAAAATTACCGTTATTATAAACATATAACAAAAAGAAATCAAGGTGTAGGTAAGAATATACTTTTTTGTTTTAAAAGCATAATCCCTTAATATGTACTTAAATGAAATCAAACTAGCCAATGAAGATATTAAAGTCCCCATAGAACCAACGTTTACCCCTTGTAATAAATACTTAGCCATAGAAGCATCGGTAAATGTTGATAACAGTACCGCCGAAGGCACGTTTGAAATAAATTGAGAAAGTATCATTCCTGTAAAATATACTTTATTTTGATCGTTTAAGAACCTTGTTAAAAATAAACCTATTGCGTCAATTTGACTTAAGTTTCCAGTTATTATAAAAAAGGAAACAAAAGTTAATAAAAGATACCAATCAACTCTTTTTATCAAATGTCTAGCAAATAACAATCCTAAAATCAAAGTAATAATAAATGTGTAAAGCAAAGGTACAATTCTTAAAATCGATAACAGCGCATTAAGCATAATTAAACTGTATATTCCTAATTTTTTAATCTCAACTTTAGGTGTGGTTATATTTAATTCGACTGGATGTTTTTCAATAAAAATAAGAGTGGTGACAGTTAATAAAATTCCGCCAATTAAAGTGATTGGTAGAGTCATCATAACAAAGTTATCAAAAGGGATTTGATAATAAGCATAAAGATAGATATTTTGCGGATCACCCATTGGCGTCAACGCACTGCCAAGATTAGCCGCTATCGTTTGAAGGACAATAATGATTATTATCTTCTTTTCCATATTCGTTTGTTTCAATATGAATATGGAAAAGGGAATTAAAGTTAAAAGTACTGCATCATTAGTTAAAAACATTGCTAAAAAAAATGTAGTTAAGACGATTGATAAAGAAATAAATCTGATATTCTTAAGGTGCATTACTAATTTAGTCGCAATAAAATAAAAGAAATGACTTTCATAAATTCCCGCAACAGCTAACATTATCGTAAGCATAACAACTAAGACTTTGTAATTTATATAAGATAAGTATTCTATTGAAGGTGGAACAAAAAGCATCGTTATTATCGCTATAACGACGGCTATTAAAAACACTTTATCTTTCAAAATAAAATAAGAAATCTTTTTCATAATTATCCTCAAGCATTAATCACTAATGATAATTATACTCCTTCTTTTTTAAAACGAAATATCTTTTAAGCTGTAAAAATAAAAAACTGCGATTAACTATCACAGTTTTAATAAATATTAATAATTATTTACTTTTTTCTTTGGTAGGCTAATGTATTTCTTTCCCAAAATACACCCTTGGAATAACCTTGAATACTTTTATCTTTTTCAGCCAAATCCAATCTATACTCAGCCCAAGCACAGTACTTAGGATTCATTTCAATGCCAACATATTGTCGATTAAGTTTCTTTGCGGTTACTGATGTAGAACCAGAGCCCATAAAAGGATCAAAAACAACATCTCCCTCATTAGAACTAGCTAAAATTAGTTTAGCTAATAATTTCTCTGGTTTTTGCGTTGGATGAGCCGTGTTTTCCGGCATAGACCAATAAGGTATGGAGATATCATCCCAGAAATTAGATGGATAAGAGTTCCTAAAATTCCCATTTTCAGTTTCGTCCCAATCCTTTGGTAAGCCATCTACTCTATAAGGAGCTATAACTTTTTTTCTAACCTTTACATCTTCAACGTTAAAGGTATAGTTTTTAGAGTTCGTCGCAAACCAAATATCCTCCATTGCGTTCTTCCAGTTTGTTTTAGCGCCTCTGCCTTTTTCTCTTTGCCAGGTGATTCTATTCTGAACATTAAAAAACTCACTTAATACATCGCCGATAACTAAACTTGATTCCCAGTCGCAACAAACATAAATTGACGCATCTTGTTTAAGCAATGGCTTTACAGCTAAGAGCCACTTTCTTGTGAATTCATAATAACTTTCTTTATCTGTTTTACTAAATTGTTTTCCATGATAATTTTTAGTTAAATTATAAGGCGGATCGACAATCAAAAGATCGACGAAATTTTTTGGTAATTTCTTCATCACTTCAAAAGTATCGCCTTGAATAGTTTTATTTAAGATCTCGTCTAATTTTAAATTATAATCAGCTTTTATAACCCTTTTTAAATATATTTCTCCTGCTTCTAAAGAAAAATCTATCGTTTTATTTCTCGAAGATTTATTAACTTTTTTTGGTACAGTATTAACGCTCTTCATCCTTATTCTCCTAATTAATTTTTATCAGTGAAGCGAACTTTTCAGTAAGTAATTTATTTATTTCTTTCATAAAGTCCTTACTTACTTTTAAAACTAATCTATCATAAGTTAAAAACCCGTTGACCTCTTCTTCAACATCGGAAAGTTGTGTATATACAAGTACGCTTAAACCATTTTCTAATTCGGGAATTACTTCTTCGATATATAGTTTTTCCAAAGCTTTTTCTAGCTCTTCTTTTGTTGAGAACTTTTTATAACCAAAAACTTTCTCTGGCATGAAACTATTGCTTTCAATCATTAAACTATAACCACCAAACTCTGTTAAGGCTATAATTCTTTTTCTAGATTTTTGTTTATTAAATCTGATTTTTTTGAAATAAATATGTCGGCTAAAGTAGTCCCCTCCAGATTGATCTGACCACCCGCTCGCATGATCAATCAATCTAGTTTTATCTAAAAGTCTTAGATTCTGTTCAATCTTTAATGCGTCGAATTGACCCCAAGCTTCGTTAAAAGGAACCCAGGTAGAAATACAGGTAATATTGATTAAATGATTAATCATTTCATCTAATTCTTTGATAAATTGATTTCTTCCTTCTTTGCTTTTTCTGCCAAATAAAAAATACAGTTTATCAGATAAATGAATATTTGCTAGAGCTAAAGCGCCATGAAAGATAATATCTTTTCTTGAAGAACCATTTACCATATCTTGCCAAACAATCAAACCCAAACGATCGCAATGATAATACCATCTTAAAGGCTCAATCTTGATATGTTTACGGATAAAGTTAAACCCTAAATCCTTCATGCTTTGTAAATCGAAAATAAAAGCTTTATCGCTTGGAGCCGTCAATAGTCCGTCAGGGTAATATCCTTGATCTAAAACTCCCGAGAGAAAATAAGGTTTGTTATTTAAGAAAAAGCGCATCACTCCATAATCATCCGCTTTTCTTTCAAATTTACGCATACCAAAATAACCCTTAACTAAATCTTCTTCATAAACTATTTCAAAATCATATAAATTCGGTTCTTCAGGCGACCAAGCAAAAAAATTATCCAAAGTTATTTCAACTAAGTTATCTTGAAAATTCTTTTCACAAGTAAGATTGTTATTAAAACTTATTTTAATATTATTATTTGTTGGTTTATCAACTGATGAAATGATTTTGAACAAAACTTTAGAATTATCAAAATCCGTTGTAATAATAAGCTTTTCTATATAGTTAAAAGGCACAGATTCCAACCAAACAGATTGCCATATTCCTGATTGCTGGGTATAAAAGATTCC
Organism: Candidatus Izemoplasmatales bacterium; assembly: GCA_034005025.1. Taxonomy (GTDB): domain Bacteria; phylum Bacillota_I; class Bacilli_A; order Izemoplasmatales; family Hujiaoplasmataceae; genus UBA2289. The sequence continues at coordinate 21,067 of JAVEVN010000001.1, forward strand.
GCCTCTTTTGATTCTTTGTTTCCCGGTTTGTCTAAAAGATGTATCAGTGACATCTTTAACCTTCAGCTTAATAGAAAAACTATCATCGATAACAAATTCAGTTATATCAACCGAAAAAGGCGTGAAACCGCCTAAATGTCTGATGGCTAATTGATCATTTAAAAAGACTTCAGCCTCTTGATCGACAGCTCCAAAATGAAGGATTAAACGATCTTTCATAAAATTTGATGGCAGTTTAACTTCTCGGTAGTAATGTAAAAATTCATCTTCACCCAATATTTTATTAACATCAGAAAGGATTGATTCTGGCGAAAAAGGAACTAATATTTTTCCATCATAATTTTTAATCTCAGCTTTTTTTGATATTGCATAATCCCAATAACCATTCAAAGATAGATAACTGTCCCTTACCATCTGAGGTCTAGGATATTCATTTAAAACCTTGGATTTATCTATGTTTTCGCCCCATGGTGTCAACAATTGCTTCATACCATTTCACCAACTTTTTCTTTCTTAAAAGCAAAGAAAATTGGTATAACAATCAAAATTAAGGCAATTGCAGAAGCTATAAATATTTCCGGTGTAGGTACAGGTTTCATAATACCTAAGTCATCATAGAAAAGATTGCCTTCATTAATAACCCTAGCTCCGATAAAAGGACCGATAATCATTGGAATCATCACATAAAAAATCATTCTTATACCTTGAAAATGGCCGACTTTGTCAAGTGGAGTATAATCCCTTATTTTGACATTAAAAGCTGTAGATAATATTAAGTTCCCGCTCATCATTACAACTCCTGATATTCCAACAAGAAAAACATCTCTAGTTATAAACAACATGATAAGACCCAAACCCATTATTACCATTGCCGGCAAAAAGAATTTATTTTTATTATGTTCTTTGATAAATCTGCCCACTAATACGCTTACCACAGAAGCTAATAATAAGACCGCCCCAAGAACAATTGCGTATGAATCAATGCCTAAATATCTTTGCATATAGATGATAAAATAAGGCATATATATTTGCGTTGAGATACCAAAAATCGACATTCCAATCAAGAATAAATACAGTAAAATGTGTTTTTTAACCGTGCTCGGCTTAAACCCATATACGATAGTTTTTAAATAAGAAATTTCTGATTTTTGAACGTTTGATTCTTTGATTAAAAAAACGCCGATAAACCCGCCTAAAGTAACTAAACCGCCAGAAATGATAAAGAATAAAGGCCACATATCCTGTTGAACAAATATATCAAATCCTCCAAAAATTATCAACAAAGCTAAAAGCGGTAAAATCGCCATAACGCCCTCAATTTTACCTCGGTTATCCCTATTGGTAACATCGGTAACCCAGGCGTTAAAAGCGCCGTCATTAGCCATTGAACCAAAAAACGTCATGATACAATCCATAATAATAACAATTATCACCGTAACTAAGATAACATCACTTCCAGGAAATAAATTTCTAAACTTATCCACGGAAATAAAAGCAAATGATAATGTGGTTAATCCCCAAAGAATATAACCGATTGACATAAATTTTTTGCGTTTGGAAATTCTGTCTGAAAGAGCTCCCATAATGATAGTTGTTAGAGTCGCGGTAATAGCGCTGGCTGCGACCA
>JAVEVN010000086.1:0-4635 GCA_034005025.1 Candidatus Izemoplasmatales bacterium
AGAACCAAAGTAATTAAATCCTGATGGGTGTCCAACTGCAACAACCATTTGACCTTTTTGAATCGATTTGGAGTCGCCAAATTCAGCTACATTATAAGTATCATTAGACAAGAAATATAAAACCGCTACATCTACTAATTGATCAACACCACGTAAAATCGCTGTTTTTTCACTTCCATCTTCAAAAACAACTGTATAAGCTACTCCAGTCTCAACAACATGATTATTAGTTAAAACATAATATTTATCTCCGACTTGCTTATAAATCACACCAGAACCAACGGCTTGCATGACACCATTTGCATTAAAACTTTTTATTCCAACAACTGTGCTAGCTTGATTTTCTTCTATTTGCATAATCATATCTATTACAGAAGCAGCTGATATTTCAATATTACCGGCTTCAACCTCTGATAAAAGCGCTAAAATAACAGAATCGTATAGTTCTTGAAATTTTTCCTCGGAAATATCTTGAATTACCTCAGCTTTAACTTCATCATATAAAGACTCATAAATACGAGCATAAAGATCGGATATAATCATATCCTCGTCTATTGAATAAATTGTATTTCCTTGTATTGGCGGTAATGTTTCATAAGTCTTTTCAACCGACGTTATCGGATCAAATAAACCTCCACATCCTATGAGAAGAGTTGTAAACATCATAACTCCAATAAATATAAAGATTTTTTTCATATTTTACCTCCTTGAAGGTTTCAATTAATATTAGTCTTGGCGGTCATCAGAAATTATAACTAAGAGTTTACCTTTAGTAAATTCAATATCTCCACTGCCTTCATTAGAAACACATAAAGAATCATTTGTACTTAAATAATAGCTATTTAAATTGAACTTAAAGCCAGATAACGTTAAACCATAAACGTCTTCAATAGCGAAAAATGATACATATTTCTTAAAATTATCAATTCTATACTTACCTTTTTTTAATGTATAAATATAATGATGATCATCCTTCATAGAAAAATTATATTTCATTATCAAGTTTAAGTTCGCTAAAAAATGGTCAATTCTACCGCTTATACCACCGTAGACTTCAATGTCATCATAATCCATGTTGTTATAGATATAGTCAAGGGCATATGCTAAATCAGTCATATTTTTATCTTTGTCTAATTTTATGATTTTATTTACTTTATCTTTCAAATTATCTAACTTTGATTTATCGATTGAATCAAAATCACCTACTGCTAAATCGATTCTTTTACTCAATTGTAAAAGATACTCCAAGCCAGAATCTATTCCTATTAAAAATTCATTAGATTCTTCAAAATAAAGCGAATGAAAATTATAGGTATTTGGTCCACAGAAAATCTTAATTTTTCTAGACATTTTCTAATTCTCCAATAAGTTCTTTTCGGTTATCGCTATTAAAAATATATGATCCGACAACAATTACATCACAACCAGCTAACATAACCGTTTTAGCGGTTTCTTTATTAATTCCACCATCGACTTCAATCAAATAATTATAATTATTTTCGATTCTCTTTTTGTTTAAATACTCAATTTTTTCAATAGAGTTAGGAATAAATTTTTGACCGCCTTTTCCAGGTTCAACGCTCATAATTAAGATTAAGTCTAATTCATTAAGCAATTGATCCAATAAGAAAACTGGTGTATCAGGTTTTATTGAAATTCCAGCTTTAACATTTTTATCTTTAATTTTTTTGATTAAATCTTCAGGTTTTGAAGTTGCTTCATAATGAAATGTAATTAGATCAGCACCTGATTTTACATACTTATCAATATGCATTTCCGGTTTTTCTATCATGAGATGCACATCAAAAAATTGATTACTATAATCTTTTATTTCATTTATTAATTTATGATCATAAGTTTTATTTTCGACAAATAAGCCATCCATTACATCAAAATGAAGCCATTTAGCATTATTTATCGAAAGGATTTCTTCTTTCAACTTCGAAAAATCTGAACTCAAAAACGATGGAGATACAATCATTTCTCATCCCTCCTATAAATCGGTTTTTTTGATTTTACTTCGTTATAGATTAACTTGTAATCATCATATCTTTCTTTTAGCACATTTCCATTATTAACTTCCTCGATTACTTTACAACCAGGTTCATGAATATGTGTGCATTCATAAAATTTACATTCTTTACTTAGCTCGAAGAAATCAGGAAAATAATAACGAATGTTTTCAGCTTCATAATCAACAAACTCTAGTTTAGAAAATCCTGGTGTATCAGCTATAAAACCTTCACCAAACTTGATTAGTTCAACATGCCTTGTCGTATGTTTACCACGACCTAAAGCTTTAGAAATTTCATTAGTTTCGATATTTAAGTTTGGATCTATAGTATTTAAAAGAGTGGATTTGCCAGCCCCAGTTTGTCCGGCTAAAACATTTACCATTCCTTTTGTCACTTGAAGTATTTCGTCTTTACCAACATGAGTTTTTGCGCTAAAATATATTATCTTGTAAAATTTTTCGTAATAATTTAATTTGGCTTTTAACGTCTCTAATTCGCTTTTTTCAGCTAAATCTACTTTGGTTATTATTATGATTGGTTTAATATCATTAGCTTCAATTAAGGTTAAAAATTTATCTAATAAAAGGAAAGAAAATTCAGGATTTTTAGCTGAATTCACTAAAAGAACTTGATCGACATTAGCTATCATTGGTCGATATAAATCGTTTTTTCTTTCGTACACTTCAATAATTGAATCTTGATTGATTTTAACAAGATCTCCAACCTTAGGTTGGATATTTTTATGTCTAAAAATACCTAAAGGTTTAAGTCTGTAAGTATTAAATTGATCATCAATTACTGTGTAGAGTCCGCCGATTAGTTTAATTATTCTTCCTTCTTTTTCCAAATGCATCACCTATCTAATTTATTTAAGTATATTATATCATGAAATAGGTGTTTGAAACACAATTTAAGCGCAAAAAAAAGAAGGCAGTTGCCTTCTTAGATTTATAGTTTTTCTGTATGTCTTTTAAAGTAAGCTTTTGGGTAATCACAAACAGGACAAATATTAGGTGCTTTTTTTCCAAAATGTAAATGACCACAATTTGTACAAATCCATACTTCTGATTCATTATCTGACATGAAAGCCTGATCGTTCTTAAGTCTTTCTAATAAAGCTTGATATCTTTCTTCATGTCTTTTTTCAATTTCCGCTACTTTTTTAAATAGAAAAGCGATTTTTTTGAAACCTTCTTCTTCAGCTGTTTCTGCAAAGCCTTTGTACATGTCTGTCCATTCATAATGTTCTCCATCTACACCGTCTTGTAAATTAACTTCTGTAGCAGGAATATCTCCATCATGTAATAATTTAAACCAAATCTTCGCATGTTCTCTTTCATTGATTGCAGTTTCTTCAAAAAATTCTGCGATTTCAACATACCCTTCTTCACGAGCTTTAGCCGCGTAATAAGTATATTTGTTTCTCGCCATTGATTCCCCAGCAAAAGCTTCTTCTAAGTTTTTCAGGGTTTTTGTTCCTTTTAAGTTCATTCTTTCTTTTCCTCCTTAGTCTCCGAAAGTTATTCCTATGTCTTTGGCAGCATTAACTAAATCTCCGTGTGGATTTACGATTCTCGCTCCACCTGAGCTTGTTTGACCGGTTTTACCAGATCCTACTACCTCTTCAATTCTAACTGAATTCATTCGATCGTTTTGAATGATTACCATTCTACCGAATTCATTTCTAGCAATCATGTCAACTGCATATGATCCGTATTTAGTTCCTAAAACTCTATCAAATGTATTTGTGACACCGCCTCTTTGAATATAACCTAAAGTGGTAACACGAATATCTTGTCCTGTGACTGGTTTAATTATTTTTTCTAACTTAGCAGCTAATATTTCTCCAACGCCGCCTAATTTGACCGAGTCAGGACTATCTTTATCAATTTTTTTGATTGTTACATCTCCATCGACTGGTTTAGCTCCTTCGCTAATACAGATAATTGTAAATTTAGATCCGCGATTATATCTATCAAATACTGTTTGTGCAACTGAATTGATATCATATGGTATTTCTGGAATCAATATAACATCAGCCGAACCGGCAATACCGCCTTCTAAGGCCAACCAACCAGCATTTCTACCCATAACTTCCAATATCATTACTCTGTCATGAGAAAACGCTGTGGTATGTAAAGCATCAAGACTTAACATAATGTGATCTAAAGCAGTCCTATAACCGAAAGTGATCTCCGTAGACGGAACATCATTATCGATTGTTTTAGGAATACCGACAACATTAACGCCTTTTCTAGCAAAATCTCTAGCTGATGTTAAAGTGCCATCGCCACCGATAATAACTAAAGCGTCAATTTTATGCTTTTTGAGGTTTTCTACCGCGGTGTCAGAAACATCCTTGTAAAAGACCTTACCGTTCTCGTCAGTCATCCTGAAATTGAATAAGTTATCTTTGTTACTCATCTTTAAGATAGTTCCACCTTGATGGAATATCCCTGCAGTTGTTTTTAAATCCAGTTTGATGAAATCATTCGTTAAAAGGCCGTGATAGCCTCCCATAAAGCCAATAACTTCATAATCATATTTCAATATAGCAGATTTAACAACTGCTCTAATTACAGCATTTAATCCGGAACAATCTCCGCCTCCTGTTAATAGA
>JAVEVN010000087.1:0-4601 GCA_034005025.1 Candidatus Izemoplasmatales bacterium
GGTCCAAGAATTTAAACGTTTTTTAATTCTTTATTAGGACCAACAACATCGACTCTTTCATTAGCTGCGAATTGTCCTGGTTGAGATAAATACTATTTAACAGTCAATTCATAGCCTTTTCCAAATAAGATATCTAAATGTTCTCTTGAGACATGTGCATGTCTAGCAGAGATTTCTACTAATACTTTTCTTTCCATAATATCCTCCCATAATTCCATATCTATTTTACTAAATTTATCGGTTTTAATCAAACCAAATATTGTTTTTTCTCACTAAAGTGTTATAATATTAAAGATTCGCAGTTCGTAACCATCCTGCGTCAACAAAACTAGGAGGAAAATATGCCAAATGAGTTATTATGGGTAATTTTTGCGCTAGTAAATTTTACTCTCTTTTTATTTGTTTACAAGTTTTTTGGAAAATTAGGTATTTTTATCTGGATTGTCTTAGCGACAATCTTAGCTAATATCCAAGTTACTAAAATGGTTGTTTTATTCGGTTTAGATGCTAATCTTGGAAATATTATGTATGGAACGATCTTTTTAGCAACTGACGTCTTAAATGAATTGTTCGGGAAGAAAGAAGCAAAAAAAGCTGTTTTTATCGGCTTTATTGTTATGGTGATTACTGTCATTGTCATGACGATTGCCATCACCTTTAATCCTCATCCAGAAGACTTTGCTCAAGGCGCTTTACAGACGATATTCGGCTATATGCCAAGGATTCTTTTAGCAAGCCTTATTGCTTTTATCGTTTCACAATTAACTGATGTTTATGTTTTCGATAAAATTAAAAGCAAATTACCAAGCAATAAATTTTTATGGGTAAGAAATAATCTCTCAACAATTCTTTCTCAGGCAATTGATACCGCTATTTTTGTACCAATTGCATTCCTAGGAAAAGTCAGTGCTGAAGTTTTAATCGGATTATTAATTTCTACTTATATCATCAAAATTATTGTTGCCATCCTTGACACACCATTTATTTACTTGATCAAAAAAATTGAACCAATTAAAGAAAATAACGGCTAAAATAAGCCGTTATTTTTTTATTAGCATCGAATCTCCAAATGAGAAAAATCGATACTTCTCTTTAATAGCTTCAGAATAAGCATTCATCATAATTTCTTTAGTTGCAAATGCCGACACTAACATCATTAAGGTAGATTTAGGCAAATGGAAATTGGTAATTAAATTATCTATCGCCTTAAATTCATATCCCGGATAAATAAATATTTCCGTAAAACCTGATGATTCTTGAAAACGATTATACTTATTAAATACTGTTTCAAGGGTTCTTACGGTAGTGGTTCCTACCGCAAAAATTTCTCTTTTCTCTTTTTTTGCTAAATTTAATGCATCAGCCGTTTCTTTATCGATTGAATAAAACTCAGAATGCATCTTATGATTAGCTACGTCATCAACTACTACTGGTCTAAAAGTGCCTAATCCCACATGTAAGGTAATGTATTTAATTATAATGCCTTTATCTTCAATTTCTTTAAGTAATTTTTTTGTAAAATGCAAACCAGCCGTAGGACTAGCGGCGCTACCGTTAATCTTTGAATACACAGTTTGATACCTGCTTTGATCTTCAAGCTTTTCATGAATATATGGTGGTAAAGGCATCTCGCCTAATTGGTCAAGAATATCTTCCAATTTACCTTCATAAATAAGATCAAAATGCCTTATTCCTTCATCTAAAACCTCAACGCAAATTAGTTTAAGCAACCCTTCGCCAAAGACAATTTCCGTTCCTAACTTTACTCTTTTTGCCGGTTTTACTAGGGTTTCCCACTTATTAAGTCCATATTGATTTAACAATAAAACTTCAATATTTGCCATCGTCCCAAGTTTTACACCATGGAGTCTAGCAGGGATTACTTTGGTGTTATTAAGAACTAAAACATCTCCCGGTTTTAAGTAATTGATAATATTACTAAATCTTTCATGTTTGAGTGAAAAACCATTTCTACTAGTAACAAGCAACCTGGAATCGCTTCTGACTTTTAAAGGTGTTTGAGCGATTAACTCTTCCGGAAGATGATAATCAAAATCACTAGTTTTCATTAAAACAAACTCCCTTGATGGGTTTTTCTTAAATGTCGATAAGCTTTTTCAGTAACCACCCTACCTCTAGGCGTTCTGCTTATAAAACCTTTTTGGATTAAAAACGGTTCATAAACATCTTCTAAAGTTCCAGCATCTTCAGAAATTGAAGTAGCGATTGTATCAAGACCCACAGGTCCACCATGATATTTTTCGATTATACCTAAAAGGTACTCTCGATCTTTATTATCTAATCCCAGTTCATCAATCTTCAATTTATCCAAAGCTTTTTTTGTCACATCAATCGTGATAAAACCATCAGCTAAAATATCCGCAAAGTCTCTAACTCTTCTAAATAAGCGATTGACAATTCTCGGAGTACCTCTACTTCGTTTAGCTAATTCTTTTATCGCTTGTTCTTCAGTTTGGCATTCATAGATTTTTGCAGTTCTTTGACAGATGATTTCAAGTTCTTCATCAGAATAAAATTCCAACTTATGAACAATGCCAAAACGATCTCTTAAAGGACCGGTTAAATCTCCAAATCTAGTTGTTGCGCCAATCAAGGTAAATGGCGCTAAATCAACCCGTATCGACTTAGCTCCTGAATCTTTTCCTACTACAATATCAATCACATAATCTTCCATTGAAGAGTAAAGAATTTCTTCAACAATCTTTGGCAATCTATGAATTTCATCAATAAATAAGACATCACCTGGTTCCAATGAAGTAAGAATTGCTGCTAGATCACCAGTTCTTTCAATGGTTGGTCCGCTCAATGATTTAATGTTCACACCCATCTCATTGGCAATCACTTGTGCCAAAGTAGTTTTACCTAATCCCGGAGGACCGTAAAGTAAAACATGGTCTAAAGATTCATTGCGCATTCTGGCTGCTTTTACAGCTATTTCAACCATTTCCTTGACGTCCTTTTGGCCGATATATTCAATAAAACTTTTAGGTCTTAAAGTAACATCAACCTCATCATCAATGAGCAAATTGTTTGTTATTATTCTTTCGTCCATATCAACACCTCATAAATATTATACCAAATAAAAAACAAAAATCACTTTTTATTTCTGCAATTATATTGAATAAAAGATATTATTATACTATAATTAAAATTGAAGTAAGTTACGGAGTGATTAAATGGCAAAAAAACGCGATATTTTATCAAATTACTTCAAAGAATTTCCTAAATTTAATGAAGCATACAAAGCCCGTTTAAATGAATTAAAACGGGATTTTGATATTGAAAAACATGCTTATAAAGAACTGTTAAAAGATGTTGACAATAACTTTGCTGAAAAACAGGAAGAATTTTTTACAAGATATCTTAACGAAGAATTTTCTCATGATAAACGTAAAGATCTTATAAGTGACGACTATAAAGAAAGATTTGATTTCTTACACCGACAACTATTAGATAACACTGATGAATTCAATAATTTAGTCGGTGATGAAAATAAAATATACGAAGATATCTTAAACCAATTCGAAGAAAGAAAGCAAGAAGCTTTGAATAAATACTTAGAACTTGTTCATGAAAGTGACAAATTAATTGATGAGTCAGTATCGGTTCATCATCGATTTATTGAACAAGAAACCTTAAGCGCCATCGAACAAAAAGAATACTATCAAGAGATTAATAACTTCTTAGCTAATGATTTGCTAAACACGATGGAAAAGGCTAAGAACTCACTAGATAGTCTTAATGACACCTTAAAGGAATTGAATCTTAGCGACAGTAAAGAATTAAATCAAACCGTCTTAAAATCACTTGAAGATTTACGTGGCACACAGATTGGTGTAATCTCATTATTTAAAGACAATTCAACCAATTTAGAAATCCAAAGAGAATCAGTCAAAAAGATCTCTAAAAACAAACAGACTCCACACTCAGATCTTAATCAAGAAATGATTCAAAAATATGTTGTTCAAATACGTGAAATAAACAATGCTAAAATTGCTTTTGAAGCTAAAGTCAAAACTGAATTGGTTGAAGCTTTAGAGAGAATCCATATAAAAATTGTTAAGGCTGATGAAGAAAAAGATAATTTTAATTTAAAAAAATATATTCTTCAAAAAGAAATCATCGAAAAGAAAGCTGAGTATCTATTACATCGTAATCATACTTTAGCTAATTTCACAATCAGTAAATACCAACAAGAAATCAAAAAGATTAAAATCGATTCATTTAAGCGTAGTGAAGAAATCAAATTAGCTTATTCTGTGCCGATTACTTTCTTACAAAATTCAATTGACACTTATTCTAATTTCGCTTTCTATTTGAATCAAGGTTTTGACGAACTTGATAGATTATTAAATGGTTTGCTTGAGTTTCATCAAGAATATACTGACTTAAAAAACAATTTCGTTACTACTACTTCTAAAGCTTACGAAGATTACAAGATTAATTTAATGGTTAGAATTAATGAAGTTACTGGTAATTTAACAAAATTAATCTCTAAAATTGATGACGTCTCTTTAGAAATTGTTACTTTAGAATCAAAAAGAAGAGTTGAAATTGCTGAAATTAAAAAGAAAATTGAA
>JAVEVN010000088.1:0-4575 GCA_034005025.1 Candidatus Izemoplasmatales bacterium
TTTCAAATTATCGTTCAAGAGATAATTATTATCCAGTTTTGCATATAGATGTTTACGGTACTATCGGAATAGCTTTTAATAATGATTTGGATAAAATCGTTGATTATTTGATTGATTTAGAAAAAACAGCTGCGCCATTTAAATTAAGAATTGAAGGTCCGATTGACGCTGGTAATAAAGAGGATACAATTTATTACTTAGCTAAAATTACAGAGATGTTGGAGAGAAAGAATTCTAAGGTTGAAATTGTGGCTGATGAATGGTGTAATACGCTTGAAGACGTAATCGATTTTGCTGATAATAAAGCGGGACATATGTTGCAAATAAAAACTCCTGACTTAGGTGGAGTAAATAATATTTGTGAAGCGATTATATATTGCAATAAAGTCGGAATAGGCAGTTATTGCGGGGGAACTTGCAATGAGACAAATATTTCCGCTGAAGTAACTACAAATATTGCCATAGCTTGTATGGCAGACCAATGTCTAGCTAAACCAGGCATGGGTGTTGACGCAGGTTTTATGATAGTTAAAAATGAAATGAATCGAGTTTTAGCAATAGCGAATAAGAGGTAAATAAAATGAAGGGTATAGCTGGTAGTAAAGAATCGAATGATTGTTTAGTTACAATTGAATCTAGTGATAAAACAACAATTGAAATAAAAAGTATTGTTGGCCCTTTTTTCTATGACCAAATATATAAGGTTGTTGAAGATAGTTTAAAAGAAAAAGACATAAAAAATGTTAAAGTGCTCGTAGAAGATAAAGGTGCTTTAGATTATACGATCAAGTCTAGAGTTTTGACTGCTATTGAAAGGATGAAGGAAGATGTTTAGGTCTTTGTTATTTATCCCAGGTAATAATCCATCAATGTTATTAAACGCGGATATATTTATGGCTGACGCAATTATCTTTGATTTAGAGGACGCAGTAAGTATAACTGAAAAAATTAATGCTAGAAACTTAGTTGAAAACTATCTATTAACTTCATCAGTTTTACCAAAACAAATTGTATTAAGGATTAATTCAATTGATTCTCCATGGTTTATAGATGATATGAATTTATTAAAAACCGGCAAAATTAATTATTTATTAATACCTAAAGTAGATAAGGAAGTAATTAAAGAGGCGATTGATAAATTAAGCGAGTTTGAAAGATTAGAAAATCTAGAAGAAACTAAAATAATAGCTTTAGTTGAAACAGCTAAAGGTATTGTTGAATTAGATTATATTGCCCAAAATAATAGGGTTATTGGCGTTTTATTAGGAGCTGAAGATTTAACTAATGATTTAGAAATAAAAAGAACGAAAACATCAGAAGAGATTTTTTATGCTCGATCTAAAGTCATTTATTCTTGTGCTGCTAATAAGATGATTGCTATCGATACTCCATATACTGACATTAATGATAATTTAGGTTTAGAGAAAGATTCTTTATATTCAAATTCCCTAGGTATGAAAGCAAGAGCTGCGATTCATCCTAATCAATTAGAAATTATCAATAGAGTTTATTCTCCTTCTGATGAAGAAATAAAATGGGCGCAAGAGATTATTCAATTACATGAAAAAAATAAACATCTTGGAGCTTTTCAATATAAAGGAAAGATGATTGATAAACCGATAATTGATAAAGCGTATAAAATACTTGAAAAAAGTAAAAAGTTTAATTTATTGTAGGTGGTTTATAAATGATTAATGGTGTAAAAAGATATATACCAGATAACTTAATTCCTTTTAATAAAAGTGATGACTTTTTAAGCAAGGAAAGACGATTAATAGATAAAAAAGAAAAACAGTTAAATACTGTTTTTTTAGATAGTTTAAGCGAAGTTTTTGATAAGTTAAATATTGACTCTAAAATGACTATATCTTTTCATCATCATTTAAGAAACGGCGATAAAGTAATTCAGTTAGTAGCTGAAGAAATAGCAAGACGAGACCTAAAAGACATACATTTAGCTCCTAGTTCTATATTCCCTAGTTATACTAATCTAGTTAATTTAATTAAGAACGGAAACATTAGTGATATCCATACGAATTATCTAAACGGCCCTGTAGCTGACGCGGTTAGTAAAGGCTTATTAAAGGGTAAGTTAATTATGAATACACACGGCGGCAGAGCCAGAGCAATTGAAAGCGGAGACTTAAGTATTGATGTTGCTTTTATTGCTTGTCCGGTTGTTGATAAGGCGGGAAACGGAAGCGGAGCTATTGGCAAAAGCGCTTGCGGAACTTTAGGCTATGCAATAAGCGATTTAGAATATGCTAAAAAAGTAATTTTAGTTACTGATACTGTAGTTGAAAAATTAGAGGAATACCAGTTAGACGGATCTTTTGTAGATTATGTTTTAGTAATTGATTCGATAGGCGATTCTGAAGGTATTGTATCTGGAACTACTGAAGTGACGAAAGATCCTATAGGATTAAAAATAGCAAAAGATTGCGCGAACCTTTTAAACTATTTAGGCTTAATTAAAAATGGATTTTCGATGCAAACAGGAGCCGGCAAAACCTCTCTTGCAATTATAAAATTCATTGAAGATATAATGATTAAGAGTAATATTGTTGGCGGGTTTGCTTCTGGCGGCATTACAAAAGCATATGTGGATATGTTAGAAAAAGGATTATTTAAGAATCTATATGATGTTCAATGTTTTGATTTAGATGCAGTTAATTCTTTTGCCAAAAATAAGAATCATCTAGGTATGTCTGCTAGTGAATACGGAAATCCTTTTGAAAAGGATCCTATTTGCAATAAATTAGACTTTGTAATACTCGGGGCAACAGAAATTGATTTAGACTTTAATGTAAATGTTACAACTGATTCTTTAGGCAATTTAATTGGCGGTAGTGGAGGCCACGCAGATATTGCATATGGCGCCGACGTTACAATTATCATATCGCCTTTAATCAAATCAAGAATACCGATTATTAAAGATGAAGTTATGACAATAACAACTCCGGGAGAAGACGTTGATATTCTGATAACTGAGAGAGGAATAGCAATTAATCCAAAGAGAACGGATTTGTTAGAGAAACTTAAATACAGTCCATTCCCTATTTTTGATATTAAAGAATTGTTGGATCTGACACACAAAATTACCGGTATACCTAGAAAGATTCAAACAGGTGATAAAATAATTGGTTACGTAGAGTATCGAGACGGAACATATATTGATTGTATTAGAAAAGTAAATTATGGATATTAAAGAAAAAATCTTATTAGGAAGAGAAGAAAGAGCTAATATTATTAAAGAATATTTGAAAGAATATCAAACTGTTTTATCTATTAAAGCGAATCTAGTTGGTTCGGAAAAAAACAGTTATCTTTCATATTTGTTAATAAACGCTTTTTCTTTTTTAATTCGTGAATTAAAGCCGGGTAAAAATATTTATAATTTTAATGATGACGGTCCATATCTATTGCTTCTTTTTAACAATGATTTATCTAAAGATATAAAACGATTAACTATCGCTTATGAAAATAATCATGAACTGGGTAGATTCGTTGATATTGATGTCTATAATTGTAATGGACAAATCTCTAGGGAAACCAAGAGAAAATGTTACTTGTGCGACGATATAGCATACAATTGCATAGTATCAATGAAACACTCTCAAACAGAATTGCTTAATTTTATGGAAGAAAAAATTTTAAAGTTTTACAAAGATTTAATTACTGAAATTATTGATTCAAGTATTTTAGCCGAGTTAAATTTACAACCTAAATTTGGTTTAGTAACTCCTGATTCATCTGGTAGTCATAAAGATATGGACTATGATTTAATGATTAAAGCAAAAGACGCTATAATACCTTATTTAGTTGAAGTATTTTTTGTTTCTTTAGGAAAAACAAATTATAATACTTTATCTCATGAACTTAAAAAAATAGGAAAAACCGCTGAAACAGCAATGTTTGAGGCAACTAGTAACATTAACGCATATAAAGGCTTGGTTTTTAATTTAGGATTAATGATAGCTAGTTATTCTATTAAAATATCTTTATACACCAATGACACTATTTATGAAATCAGTCAATCTTTAGCAAAGAATATTTTAGAAGAACCAAAATTTGATTCTAGCAGTTTCGGGGATAAAGCCTATCAAAAATTTAATCTATTGGGAGTTAAGGGCGAAGCGTTATCTGGATATAAGAATATTCAAAAAGGCTATAATTATTTAAAAGAAATTAGTGCGTATGATATGTTTGAAACATTAAAATATTATATAATAAACGTCGAAGATACTTCTTTTTTAAAAAGAGCTGGATCTTTGGAATTCTATAAAGAAGTAAAATTTTTATTTTCAAAAATAAATACAAATGACTTAAATGATATTCAAGAAATGACTAATTTTTGTATTGAGAAGAATCTTAGCTTTGGAGGCAGCGCTGACTTGTTGGTGGTTACTGTTTTCCTGAAAAAAGTTTCGAAAATTAGCATAAATTTATTTTAATAAATACCTTTGTTAAATTTCCAATATTTTTTGAATTTTTTTTCTTGACAATAAAACTAATAAATAGTAAAATCTTTATGCGAGTGAAAAATGGAGGTTTAGCTCAGCTGGGAGAGCATCT
>JAVEVN010000089.1:0-4515 GCA_034005025.1 Candidatus Izemoplasmatales bacterium
CATCTTTTCTTTAAGTTCCAAACAGGATGATGTAAATGATGTCCGTGAGATATCAATGTAACAACTGGGTATTTAAATCGTTTAACGAGTTTACCTAAACTATCGGGCAAGATAGCTGTCGTTCCAATTAAAGAATATCTAGCTTCTGGATATATAACCGCTATAGATTTATTGACTTCAAGAGTATGTTTTAGTTGTTTAACAATCGCCGGGTCAGAGATAAATTTTCTTTTGCCAAGGCAACCGACATTCCTCATTAGATTTTCTCTATTAATAAAACCATCAACCGCAACGACATAATTAGCTCTGTGCGGAAAAAAGGCTCTTGTTGCAACTTTAAAATCAAAGAAGCTATTATGATTACATAATAATACATAAGGTCCTTTAACTTTTTTCATATTTACTTTTACTATTTTACCCCTGCGAATAATTGTTTCTGGAATCGTTAAAATCCAAGCTAACACTTGCAGATACCATTTTGCTCTTTTAGGCATCGATTTTAAGTCAAATCTTTCCATTTCTTGAACTTCTTTAAAAGTCCTAAATTCAATATCACTGATTTTCATATTATTTCCCCTTTAATTGAATAGACTTACTTCTTACCAACAGTTGCGCAGTATAAAGTAAAATGATTATCTCCATCAATAGCTAATACATCATCAACTTTTTTTTGATCATAAGCACAGATAGCGCAAACTCCACAATCGATTATTTCAGCGCTTAATGATAAATTTTGACATGCGTGACCAGCTTCAATGGCTATCATCTTATGAGCACAAAAATCATACTTATACTCAGTACGTTCTGGTACTGCAGTAAAGAAAAATACAACCTGAGCCCCTCTTAATTGTCTTAATAACGCGTTATTTACTTGATTGATCAAATCTTTATCTCTTTTTATTAAAGCTAATTGATGAGTCTTTTGCAGATAAAGATAGATTCCACTTTTAACTTTTTCGACTTTATCTACATAAATGTAAGTTTCTTGAGAGTTTGTAGCTCCAGCTGTTGGAATCGTTCTAAAAACTGCGTTTTCTCTAACCTCATCAACTCTTGAAGTTTCCCAAAGCAAATAAGATAACTCTTCAAAAGTAAGATAACTATCGATATACTCTCGCAAACTTCTTCTCGAGGCAATTACTTCATTTAGTGTTTTTTGCTTAATTCCATCAAATCTTTTTAACAAGTCGATTACAAGTGAATTTTCAGGTGCTTCTTTGAACTGTTCAGGTCTCTTTAATCCTTTTCTTTTAGCGCTTTCTACCGTATATAAATCAAGCCAATTTGGCTTTATTGTTTCTCTGTTTTTCTTGATTAAATCATTCATTTTTCTTCTCCTTTATCAAAAAGGTAAAGATATTTCTCATAACCTCGAGCACTCATTTCTTCTTTTGGAATAAATTCTAAAGAAGCTGAATTAATACAATATCTAAGTTCGCCATTAGGTCCATCATCAAAAACATGGCCCAAATGACTATTAGCTTCTTTTGACCTGACTTCAGTTCTAATCATCCCATAAGAAAAATCCATTTTTTTGTTTATTGAAGATTCATCAATCGGCTTGGTAAAAGATGGCCATCCGCAATGAGCGTCAAATTTTTGTTTCGATGAGAACAAAACCTCTTTAGAGATTATATCAATATAGATACCTTCTCTAAATTCACTATTGTATTCATTTTCAAAAGGCTTTTCAGTTCCTTTTTCTTGAGTTACTTTGTATTGTAGAGGTGTCAATTTTTTTATTTCTTCATCAAATTTTCCCATAAACCTTAAAAAGGCAGTTTCTTATTTAACTTAAGCATCTCATTGACTTTTCTAATATCGTCTTTGCACGCTTCGTTAAGCGGAACACCCTTATCCTTTCTTTCTTGCCAGACAAGATATTCTTTCTCGCCAGCAGTGAATATTCTTTCTTCACCAGGTGCTTTTTCGCTATTTCTTAAGTCTCTTAAGATATCTCCGGAAATTTTCTTAAATGAATCTAACCCCATAAACGCTTCTGTATCAATAGCAATAAAGAAATGGCCTAAATGATAAGGTGCAGGTTTTCCTGATTCATCTTTTCCCGTTAACATTTTAAGAAAACTTCCAGCCTGTAAAGCCGCACTCAAAATTTCAACAACGGTCGCATAACCATACCCTTTATAACCTGCTAATTCTTCGCCTATGCCTCCTAAAGGAGCTAAAGCGGCCTGATCATTAACTAAATCCTTAAGTATTTGTTTTGAATCAGTTTTAGCTAAACCGTCTCTACCTACAACCATTCCGCTTGGAGTATCTTTCCCTATTTTAGCGAAATATTCTATCTTACCTCTTTGGGTAATGCTGGTAGCGCAATCTAAAACAAAAGGAAATTCTTCATCTGTTGGTAAACCAATAGTTAAAGGATTAGTTCCCAACATATTCTCAACGCCAAAAGTTGGAGCGATTGAAGGTCTAGCGTTAGTACCGGTAATTCCAATCATTCCTGCTTCAGCGGCCATAGTAGCGTAATAACCAGCTATACCGTAATGAGTTGAATTCCTAACCGCAACCATACCCATACCGTATTTCTTAGCTTTTTCGATGGCTAAAGACATCGCTTTATGACTCGCGACCATTCCCATACCATCATTAGCATCAAATACAGCTGTCGTAGCTGTTTCTCTTAAAACATCAATTTTGGTTATCGTATTTTGAATTCCCAAATTGATCCGATCGATATAAATGGCTTTAAATCGGTTTACTCCATGACTTTCTATGCCTCTTCTATCACTTTCCATTAAAACATCAGCGCAGATTAAAGCATCTTCTTCAGGAACGCCAATTTTCTTAAAGGCATCAACCATAAAATCTTTGATAAATTCCCAACTAACATAAGTTCTTTCGTCCATAAAAACACATCCTTTGAAATTGTCTATATTTACTTAAATTATAACATAAATTAAATAAAAAATAATATATCCATTGATATAAAGAGTAGATTATCATTTATAATTTTTAAAAATCATGTTATAATTATACCAAGAATTCATTAAACGAAAGGACTAATAATATGCCAAAAGAAATACTATTAGAAAAATTAGCTAATCTAGCAGTTAGAATAGGAGCTAACGTTCAAAAAGACCAAATAGTCGTAGTGAACGCTCCGACCCAAGCAGCTGATATTGCTAGAAAAGTAACAAAAAATGCTTATCAAGCAGGAGCTAAAAAAGTTGTTATCAACTGGAGAGATGAATTAGCTGGTAGATACTCATATGAGTACGAAACAATTGAAACTCTACAAGATATCCCTCAGTATTCAATCGATAGAATGCATTACTTCGTAGATAACGGCGCTTGTGTAATTTCAATTGTATCTCCTATTCCTGGTGCTAACAAAGGTGTTGATCCAAGTAAAATGCAAGCGGCTGGCATCGCATCAAGCAAAGCATTGAATTTCTATCGTGAACACATGATGGGAAATAGAAGTCAATGGACAATCATTGCGGCTTCAAATCCAATTTGGGCTAAAAAAGTATTCCCTAACCTACCAGAACAAGAAGCTGACGAAGCTCTTTGGGAAGCAATCTTTAATGCTTCAAGAGTAAATGAAAATACCGATCCAATTGAAGAGTGGAATAATCATAATAAAGCTTTGATATCACATAATAAAATATTAAATGATTTTCAATTTGAATCTCTTCATTTCACCAACTCATTAGGGACTGATTTAACTATCAAATTAGTAGATAATCACGTTTGGTCTGGCGGACAAGAAACAGCAACAACAAAAGTTGTTTTCAATCCGAACATCCCAACTGAAGAAAACTTTACAATGCCACATAAACATGGCGTAAACGGTAAAGTGGTAGCTACTAAACCACTTGATTACCAAGGTAATCTAATCGAAGATTTCTGGTTGGAATTCAAAGATGGAAAAGTTGTTAATTATGATGCTAAAAAAGAAAAATCTACTCTTAAAAACCTATTAGAATTTGATGAAGGAAGTTCTTATCTTGGTGAAGTTGCCTTAATAGGATATAATTCACCAATATCTCAAGCAAATATTTTATTCTTTAATACTCTATTTGATGAAAATGCCTCATGCCATTTAGCATTAGGAAGAGCTTACCCTATGAACATCAAAGGCGGTACCGAAATGGAAATCAAAGAATTAGAAAAACATGGTTACAATAACTCCATGTCACATTCTGATTTTATGTTCGGCAGCGAAGATATGGATATCGTCGGAATTAAGAAAGACGGCACAAAGGTTCAAATATTTAAAAACGGAAACTTTGTAATATAATAATTAAGATCGCTAAAATTAGCGGTCTTTCTTTTATTAATCAAACAAATACAATTTTTTATCTGCTAATACAATATTTTAGCATTTTTATATATTTTATTGACATTTAAGATGTTTTTCTTTATAATTGTCAAAAAGGAGGTTAGTATGAAAATAGAAAAAATAGCTTATAATATATATCATTTATCTAATATCTCCTGTACTTTTTATGAAAATGGTATAAAAACATATGAGACTAATCCTTT
>JAVEVN010000090.1:0-4454 GCA_034005025.1 Candidatus Izemoplasmatales bacterium
CTAATGCAATTTTGAACTCCGCTGTCGACTTAAGCGGCGCGAGAATGTATGTGACACTTTACCCTTGTAATGAATGCGCTAAATTAATCATTCAATCAGGAATCAAAGAAGTGATTTATTTAGAACATAAATATCCTGATAATGTTATATTTGAGGCTTCAAAAAGATTGTTTGAGATGGCTAAAATCAAAGTAAGACATCTTGAAAACTATCATTTGAAGATAATACAAGATGACAGAATTAACTAAAAAATTCTGGCCTTATATTAAAATCTTATTCATCCCTTATATTTTTTTCCTTTTCATTTTAACTTATAGTATTGAATATTATATTACCACGCCCGGCGGTTTGACTGAAGTCGAGAGTTTAATTGAGATAGAAGGTTATGAAGAAAAAAGCGAAGGCTCTTTTTCGACAACCTTTGTCGTCTCGATAAATAAACCGAGCTTTTTTCAGTTTATGATTGCAGAATTAAGTAATTTTAATAACACTGGAGTTTTAACAGGAAGAAGCGCTACCTTAACTCCGGAAGAAAGAAACCAAATCAGTTATTTAGACAAAGTTACAAGTGTGGATGCAGCTATTGTGGTTGCTTATCAAGAAGCTAGTAAAACCAATCCAAATATCATGATTGATTATGAGACGAAAGTGATGGTTTTTGGTAAAGATTTAACGATGTCTTATTATGATGATATCAATTTCGGCGATGAATTTCTTTATGTAATCGGCGATAATGATTTCATTGTTACAAGCGAAGATTTTATCGAAGATAGTGGCTTAATTAAAGATAATACTGCTCTTGAAGAAGCTTATGAATTTTATTTTAAGAATGAAGAAGGAGAAGTTTATTCAAGAATATTAGAAAAAAATCCAGAAACCGGTCTTTTTGGGATTTCTTTTAAGATTTATTATTTAGTAATTGATGATGCTACTTTTCCAAAATATACAGAGAATCCTTCAAATATCGGCGGTCCTAGTGGCGGGTTATTACAAACTTTGGCCATTTATAATATGTTGACGGAAGAAGATATTACCGGAGGATTAAAGATTGCCGGAACTGGAACTATAAGATTAGACGGTTCAGTTGGTTATATCGGCGGCGTTGAACAAAAAATTGTCACTGCCTATGTCAATAAAGTTGATCTCTTTTTAATTCCCTTTCTTGACGCTACGAAATCGACCGATAATTATATCCAGGCTTTGGCAGCTTGTGAAAAACATGGAATTGACCCAACTGGTTGGTTGGTTCCGGTAAGCTCTTTCGCAGATGCTCTAGCTTATTTTGACGACCCTGCAACTTATATGGAAGGGATTGATATTTCATGATAAAAAAGTATCTTGTAAACATAAAAATTCTCTTTCAAGAATATACTATAAAAGAAATATTAAGCGCGATATTAGGTGCATTTGTTTATACTAATTTCATAACTATTGTCACGCTTTTAGCTATTGGACAAATCGTTTCTATTTATCTTTATTATTTGACTTACTGGGTGATATTGATTATAATTGTGATGGCTTTATTGAACTATATCTTTCATTCGATGATTATCAAGGCGTTAAAATTAAAAAAGCCTGATTCTGAAGTAGACATTCTTTTGATATCGCTAGTTCATCAAATTGTTATCGATATTTTATTTGTTATTATTGGAGTTTTATTTATTTTTGTATTTATCCCCCTACTCATGGTTTAGGAGAAAATTATGCTGAAAAGATTTTTTACGATAGAAAAACTTAAATGGTTAATTATTTTTATAGGATTGATAGTTTTGGACCAAGTTTCCAAATTTTTAGTATCTACAAACATGCAAGAGTTTGAAAGTATTCCAGTGATAAATAACTTTTTTGCAATCACATATTCCAGAAATTCAGGAATGGTTTTTGGTGCTTTAGAAGGCGCAGCTTCGGCTAATTTCTGGATTCTTTTGATATTTGCTGTTGTTGCATCTGGAATCTTTGGCTATTTATTTTTTAAGAGTGATTTCAAAGATAAAAGACTTTGGATATACAGGCTAGCTCTGATACTTTTAATTTCCGGAAGTATCGGAAATGGCATTGATAGAGCCATCCAACCTGATCATTCGGTTATTGATTTCCTAGATTTTCATGGAATTTGGGTATATATCTTTAATCTTGCTGATTCATTCTTAGTTGTTGGAATTGGACTTTTCTTTATCGATACTTTTATTTTGGAAAAGAGAAGAGAAAATACTAATGAATGATATATATTTTGAGTATGTAGTTAAATCAGATGATAAAACCGATCGTATAGACCGGTTTTTAGGTGATAAAATAACCGAATTAAGTCGTTCAACAATCAAAAAACTGATATTGGAAAATAAGGTTTTTGTGAATCAAGAAAATATCAAAGCTTCATATAAGATAAAAATCGATGATTTAATCGAAGTTTACGATGTCGATTTTAAAGAGACGGAAATTATTCCTGTAAAAATGGATTTGGATATCATCTATGAAGATGAGGATGTTTTAGTGATTAACAAACCTTCGGGAATGGTAGTTCATCCCGCTCCAGGTCATTATCAAGATACTCTTGTTAACGGACTGCTTTGGCATATCAACCAATTGTCAGATGTTAACGGCAGTTTAAGACCGGGTATAGTTCATAGAATCGATAAGGACACCTCTGGTTTATTGATGGTAGCTAAGAATAATTTTGCTCATGATATCTTGGCTCAAGAACTTTCGTCAAAAAAAACTAAAAGAGAATATATCGCTCTTGTTGAAGGCGTGATAAACAATAAAAGAGGTAGAATTTCTGCGCCAATAGCTAGAGATAAAAATAATCGATTAAAAATGACTGTTGCTGCTGGAGGAAAAGAAGCGGTTACTAATTTTGAAGTTTTAGAGACCTTCTTGGATCAGAGTTTAATAAAATGTATTTTGGAGACTGGTAGAACACATCAAATTAGAGTTCACATGAATTATATCAACCATCCTTTGGTAAACGACTATGTTTACGGAAGCGCAAAAGCAAATGATTTTGGGCAATTCTTGCATGCACAAACGCTAGGATTCACTCATCCAAGAACCAAAGAGTGGATGGAATTCACGTCGGAATTACCGGAAGAATTTAATGAGTATTTAAAAACAAAAAGAATTAAAGCCGAGTAAACTTTAATTCTTTTTTTATTTTATTCTTTGATAGTTTTTGAAATTCAATTTAGCAATTTTTTTGAAGATATCTTCACCGTATTTTAAATAGATGACTTTAGCTACTGCATCCACTGCAGCTGATGCGCCTTTGGGAAGTTCAATCTTTAGTTCTTCATTCAACTTTTCAAACTCTTTTAAGAAATAGTATCTAGCGATAATAGCAGCAACGGCTACGGCTTTATGAATAGATTCGGCTTGAGTTAGGAAGTTGATGTTCTTAAAGGTATCTTCGGTTTCTAAATATTTAAAATAATTTTCTTCAGAAGCGAATTTATCAAGAATAACCATTTGGTAATCAGGATGTTTAGTGACCAATTTCTTGATTGAATGGTTATGAAGATAGGCTTTGATTTTGTTCATGTTAAAACCTTTTTCGATAAGTTCGTTATATTTTTCGTTATTGGTTATTAGAATTGTATGAGAGATATTTTTAATTAATGATTCACCAATTTCAAGGATTGCTTTATCACTCAATTTTTTTGAATCTTTTATGTCGAGATTTTCTAAAAAAGGATAATCGTTAGGTCCCACATACGCGCTTGAGACAACAACGGGACCAAAAAAATCACCTGTTCCAACTTCATCGGAGCCAATGACCTTTAAGTTTGAGTATTGATTATCATAACCGAGGATTTTTTCCTCAGGGATTTTTTCTTCAAATCCTAAAATATGAGCCCATTTATTATATTCTTCCAAAGCTTGTTCGCCTTGAAACATGACTTTTAAACTATTAAAAACGGTGATTGTCACTTCATCACTTTTAAAGAGATATTTGTGATTGGGATTGTCACTTTTAACGAGAATTTTCTGGTAGTAAGTCTTTAATTTTTCAAGGTATTTCTCAGTTATTGTAAAAACATAGTTCATTGTCTCAACTCCTCTTTCTATTTTATCACAAATTATGGTAAAATAGAAGAAGTGGAGAGATAAGATTATGCATGCTGAAATTAAAAAACTAGAATTTGACAAAATATTGAAAACTTTGGAAAACTTCGCCCATACAACCTTAGCTAAAAGGGACGTATTGACGATTTTTCCAATGACTAATAGTATTGAAATCGAACAAAAGCTTCTAGAAGTTGAAGAGGCGAAAATAACTATAACTCGTTACGACCAAACACCGTTGACTGGAGTTTTGGATATAACGGAAATTA
Source organism: Candidatus Izemoplasmatales bacterium (assembly GCA_034005025.1). Classification (GTDB taxonomy): domain Bacteria; phylum Bacillota_I; class Bacilli_A; order Izemoplasmatales; family Hujiaoplasmataceae; genus UBA2289. The sequence continues at coordinate 4,329 of JAVEVN010000090.1, forward strand.
TTAAAAAATCAGAAATCGGATCAACTCTTTCCATTGAAGAAATCTTAAAGATAGTTTCTCACGCTGAAGCTGTTTCTAGAACGTTATTGTTTGTTAAAAAAGTTGATAGTTTAGAAATCAATTTTG
>JAVEVN010000091.1:0-4422 GCA_034005025.1 Candidatus Izemoplasmatales bacterium
ATAATCCTGAAAATATGGTTCGGAAGTTTCTACCTTATCACCGTAAAAGATAAGACTACGGCTATTCATTCATTCTTAGATAAAACTTTGTTAGTTTTATTTTGTATGTTTGCCTAGCCTTAGAGAAATCTAAGGCTTTTATTATGGCCAAATATTAACAAAATAAAAGGGAGGAAAAAATGGAAAAAATTGCTTCAAGTTTTGACAAGTTTTTTAAGATTAAAGAGCGAGGTTCATCGATTTCTAAAGAATTGCTAGGCGGTTTAACGATTTTCTTGGCAATGATTTATGTATTGCCGGTCAATGCTGGGATGTTGAGCGGAACCGGAATGGACTTTGCGGCTGTGTTTGCAGCTACGGCTATAGCAGCTGGGGTTGCGAGCTTAATTATGGGACTCTTTGCTAATTATCCGGTAGGACTTGCTTCAGGTATGGGTGTTAATGCATTTTTCACTTATACAGTTGTCGGTAATTTAGGGTTTAGCTGGGAAGAAGCATTAGCTGCTGTTTTAGTTTCCGGGGTTTTGTTCTTGATTGTTTCTATTACTGGATTAAGAAAATTAGTGATCAATGCAATTCCTAAGAATTTGAAATTAGCTGTGGGTGCGGCTATCGGTTTCTTTATCGCTTTTATCGGCTTAAAGAACGCTGGGATTGTTGTAGCTCATCCTTCAACTTTTGTTGAATTAGGAAACTTAGCACAACCAACTGTACTTTTGGGAGTTTTTGGTTTGATATTGATATTTATCCTTTATGCTCTTAATAAAAAGATTAGTCGTTTCGCAATTATCATTTCAATTCTTGCGACTGGATTTTTAGGAGTTATCTTAGGGTTGATATTCCCTTCACTAACAGATTTAATGCCAAGTTTTGCGACTGAAAGTTTGGGAAGCGTTGCAAATATCAATTTAACTTTTGGTAAAGCATTTGGAGCGATGGGTTCACTTTTATCTAATCCAATGTCTTATGCAGTAATCTTTACATTCTTGTTTATCGATTTCTTCGATACAGCCGGAACTTTAGTAGCTGTAGGTCATGACGCTGGCTTATTAGATGAAAATGGCGAACTTATCGATGGCGATAAAGCTTTAATAGCTGATGCGACAGGTACAATTGTTGGGGCAATTGTTGGTACTTCAACTGTTACGTCTTATGTTGAATCGACTACTGGTATTGAACAAGGTGCTAGAACTGGACTTTCTGCGACAGTTGTCGGAGTTTTATTCTTTTTAAGTTTATTGATTTATCCATTGTTTTCTTTCGTAACTTCTATTCAAGTTGGAACAGCATTCTATTCACCGGTAACGGCGATGGCTTTAGTGTTTGTTGGAGCTTTGATGGTCAGTTCATTAAAAGATATTGATTGGAAAGATAATATCGCAGTTGCGAGTACTTTTATCGTTATCATCATTATGGTATTGTCAATGAGTATTGCTGAAGGTATCGCATTTGGATTTATCTTCTATGCAGTTATGATGTTAGCAACAAAGAGGAGAAAGGAAGTTTCGCCTGTAATGTATGTCCTTGCAGGTTTATTCGTTATTAATTTCCTCATTAAGTTTTTATTGTTAGTTTAATCAAATAGAAGATGGGATAAATATTCCATCTTTTTTTTAAAATGAAAAGGAGAAAATAATTTATGGAAAAAATGATTATTGGTATTAAAGAAAGACCGTCTTTACCTAAGTGGATATTTTTAAGTTTTCAACATGTTTTTGCGATGTTCGGTGCGACTATTCTAGTACCGATGGCTACAGGCCTTCCTATAAGTGTCGCGTTATTCAGTTCTGGGGTGGGTACTTTAATTTATATTCTTTGTACTAAAGCTAAAGTTCCGGTATATCTAGGTAGTTCATTTGCCTATATTGGCGTAATTGCGGCAGTGAGCGGATTTGCTGATGGCGGTCCGACAAATTATGCTTCAGCTATGACCGGACTTTTTGCAGTTGGAATAATTTATGTGATAATCGCCGTTATCATAAAATTTGCTGGAACTAAATGGCTTCATAAAGCCTTACCTCCGGTAGTTATCGGTCCAATGATTATGATTATCGGTTTAGGGTTAAGTTCGGTTGCAGTTTCTTCAAGCGGACTTCAAGGCGGTTCTTGGCAAGAGATTGTCGTTGCGATGTTTGCCTTCTTAGTTGTGATTATTGTTGCGATATTTTCTAAAGGTTTCTTAAAGATTATTCCTTTTTTAATGGGAATAGTAGGTGGATATATTCTAGCGGTAATTCTTGGAGTTGTCGATTTTACTTCAGTTACTAATGTTATAGAAGCTCCTTCATCATGGTTTAAGATACCTGAGTTTATGTTTCTTTCTTGGAAGGATTCAACAGTCAATGTTTTAGGAACCGATATTACTTTCATGAAGATTAATTTAACTGCAATTCTCACAATCGCTCCACTGGCATTTGTGACTGCAGCTGAACATATCGGCGACCATGCAGTACTTTCTAAAATCTGCGATCAAGATTTCTTTACTGATCCTGGCCTAGACAAAACTTTGATGGGAGACGGTTTAGCTACAGCTTTTGCGGCGATGATTGGTGGGCCGGCAAATACAACTTATGGTGAAAACACTTCAGTTGTCGGAATGACTAGAGTAGCTTCTGTTTATGTTACTGGCGGTGCGGCTGTTATTGCGATATTACTTAGTTTCATCAATTTATTCACCACTTTAGTTGCGACTATTCCCGCTTCAGTTATGGGCGGAATGAGTATTATTCTTTACGGCTTTATTGCGGCTAATGGTTTAAAAGTTTTAATCGATAATAAAGTCAATTTAGGATCAATGAGGAATATTATCATCGTCGCTTCAATGCTTGTAATCGGTCTTGGTAAAGCAGCGATTAATATCGGTACTTTTTCGCTTTACGATATGTCGTTAGCGGCACTAATCGGTATTATCTTAAACTTTGCTTTACCTAAGGAAAAGAATCCCTCCGCTCCGCTTTCAAATAATTAAATTTTTTCGTATAATATATATATAAAAGTATTTTAGGAGGAAAGAAGATGTGTGGTAGGTTTTCCGTAGCGGTTAATAAAAAAGATTTGACTGAATATTTAGAAGACAATTACGATATTTCAGTTTTACCTGAGCAAATTACTTTGCCTCGCTATAACATCGCTCCTTCTGAAGATGTTATCTCTTTGATTAATGATGGGACTAAATATAGAGTGGGTTTGTTAAAATGGGGGTTTACTAATGATGATAAATTCATCATCAACGCTAGAAGCGAAACCATCGATAAGCTGCCAGTATTTAAAAAGAGTTTTCAAGAGAAAAGATGTCTTATATTAGCTGATGGCTTTTTCGAATGGAAAAGAGAAACCGGAACTAAAGAACCTTATCGTTTCACTTTGAAAAATAGAAAAATCTTTGCTTTCGCTGGACTTTGGCAAGCCAAACAAAACAAAGATGGAAGCATTGTTTATGAAACTTTGATTATTACTAAAAAAGCCGATCAATTAATGAAAGATATCCATGACAGAATGCCGGTTATCTTAACTGAAGAAGAAGCTTTCATTTGGTTAAATCCTTCATTAAAAAAAGATGAAGCATTAAAACAAATATTAATCACTTATAATGAATTAGATATGATTTATTATCCGGTATCTCAAAAAGTAAACAGCGCTAAATACAAAGAAGAAGATGCAATTATAGAAATAAAAAAATCGACTTAAAAGAGTCGATTTTATTTTGGAATTAAAGGATTATTTCATAACAAGATAGATTATTATTTTTAAGCTCTAAGTTTTCTTTAAAGCCCATCTTGTTTAAATATTTCATATGCAGAGGGTTATTGGTATAGGTTATTAGTTTATTAAAACCTTTAGAAGTAAAAATTTCTTTTTCTTCTTTGTAAAGATACTTGCCCAATGAGAAATCTCTATATGGTGGAGAGACATAATCGAGTTCAATCAAAAGGGTATTATCACCATATTTTCTTCCGACAAAAACTCCTGCCGGGATGATATCTCTAAGGATGTAAAAACTAAGGTCAGCTGTATCAACGTCAATATCTTTGATTTCACAGAAACTATTTAGATCATTTTTATGTAAGAGGAGAAAATGTTCTAAGTATTTTGAATTTTTGTCTATTTCTAAGATTTTGAAATAAGTTTTCTTGTTTGTCATTTTAATTAAGTAATAGATATTGATTAAAACAGTACCGATATTTAGGATAGCTACAGGATACGCACCGATTAAAAAACCGTAGACAACGAATGTCAATGAACCAAATAAATTAATCCATCTAAGTCTTTTAACTGAACTCATCAATAATGAGATCAAAACGATTACTGAAGCTAAATAACCAATGTATTCTAACATATGAACCTCCTTTTTGCCTTTAGTATTATAACATATTAAAATCTTTTGTCTATAAAAATGTTTTAGTAATTTTTATGGTTTTTTTA
>JAVEVN010000092.1:0-4378 GCA_034005025.1 Candidatus Izemoplasmatales bacterium
CGCATTCAAAATTTTATCTCTAGATAAAGCTAAGCCTTTGTTATCAATAAAATAACGCAAAAGTTCAAACTCTTTAGGAGTTAAATTAACTTCTTGTTCCGCCACAAAAACTTTTCTTGCTGAAAAATCCATTCTGATAGCGCCAAAAATTATTTCTTCAGCTTCACGATTACTTCTGCTTAAGAGTTTATTAACTCTAGCGACTAAAACGCTTGGAGAGAAAGGTTTAGTGACATAATCGTCCGCTCCTAATTTAAATCCTTTTAGTTGATCGTATTCGTCACTTCTAGCTGTAAGCATAACTACCGGTATTGTCATGAATTCCCTAATTCTTTCCAATACAAACCAGCCGTCATATTTCGGCATCATAACGTCAAGAATGACCAAATCAACTTTTTTTCCACTTTCAAACAAAATGTCTAATGCTTCTTCGCCATCCTCAGCCTCTAAAACTTTATATCCTTCTCTGGACATAAATTCAGCTAAAAGTTTACGAATTCTAAATTCATCATCAACAACTAATACATATGTATTCTTCATAAAAACATCACATCCTTATTAAAATAAAATTCAATATACCAAAATCAAAGGGGGAGAAGGGTATATTGAATTAATTAGATTATATACCTTAAATATGTTCATTTTGTGATAAATTGCAAATAAAGAAAAGGTGTTACAATTTATGCAACACCTACATGTAAATATTATTTATTTTCACCTTGATTATAGTAGTAATAATAAGAATATTCGCTATTCTTCTTGATATCGATATTAGATAAAACCGTACCGATAACATTAGCGTTATTTTCTTTAAGTTGGTTTAATGCTTGTTTTGCTTTATCTTTTTTTGTTTGCTTATAAGCAACTACATAGATAACTGCGTCGACAAGATGAGAAATAATCAAAGCGTCTGTAACGGTTAATACTGGTGGCGAATCTACAATTATATAATCATATTGAGTTCTTAAAGACTCAATTAAATCACTAACTTTTTTAGATTGAAGCATCACGTGTGGACTTGGCATTTGATTTCCAGTAAGAATTAAGTCTATTTTAGATTCATCTTTTATAATCACTGTATCGATAGACTTATTATCAATAATAAAGTCATAGAAGCCGATATCGTTAATCTTATGAAAAGCTCTATGAATCTTCGGTCTTCTGAAGTCAAAATCAAGAATTAATACTTTCTTACCTTTTTCTGCATAGACAGCCGCTAAGTTTATAGCCGTTGTCGTTTTTCCATCCTCAGGAGTAGCTGAAGTCACTTGAATCACTTGATGCTCTTTATCGATACTACTCATTCTGATATTTAATTCTAATTTTCTATAAGCTTCTGCTTGAGCTGAGTTTGGTGTTTCAATAACTACATTTCTATATTCAAAAACTTCCATTTAGTCCACCAACTTTCTTTCTTTAATCGTTCCTGGAACAGCAGCGATAACCTTGGTATTTAAATGTCTTTCTAAGTCTTCGACACTCTTATACTTATTATTGAAGAACTCTTTAATGAAAACAACTCCTAAAGCAATAATTCCTCCCAAAAGTCCGCTAATAACAATATTTAATACTTTGTTAGGTGAACTTGGAGAAGTCGGCAATAAAGCTTCGTCATGTACCATCAAGTTATTATGTAAGAAGCGATAAACCGGTTTTTCTTCATCGCCGTCCATATAGGTTGAATTAGCGATTTCAATTGAATTTTCCGCTAAATTATTAGCTATCGATTGAGCTAGTTCAGGATCGTATGTTTCTACTTTTATATAGATAAACATATTTTGTGCTTCAGTCGTAACCGAAACTACATTTTTTATTTGTTGGTTTGATAACGCTATTCCAGTTTCAGCTTCCACATCCGCTTTAACGCTTTCCAAAACTTTATTGGAAACAATGAAATCCCCATAGGTGCTAATCAAATAATTAGCCATTTGCAAAGCTGAAATTTCACTTCCTGTAGTTTCAGCGTCCACTTGAATTATTAAAGATGTATTAGCTGTATATTGTGGTTTAGCAATTGTGAAAGTATATACAACACCTAAAACCAGAACCCACATTGAGATAATCAATACTAAAGCAATGTTGTTCCAAATGATTTGGAATAATTCTTTTAAACTTATTCCTTCTGGTTCTTGGAGTTTGTTATCTTCTAAATATTCGTTCATAAAAATCTCCTTGTTAATATTATTATTAAAAACATTATATAATAAATGGAAAAATAAAACAACTTTTTAATATTTATATTATTAAGCCGTAAGCTATAGCTATTAACCCAAATAATAGATTGTAAAGATAGAAAACTGTTAACTTGCCTTTTCTAAACCAAATGAAAACCCATTTTAGAGAATAATATGTTGCAAAAATACTAACTATAAAGCTAATAATATAATAAAAATATGTCCAAATGTCATTAACGATAAAGTCACTAAGCAAAATAGAAAAGTCAAAATTTACCGCTATAAACTGAGATAATATAGCGCCGATAGAAATTGGAATAAACATCATAAAAGCAAATTTTAACGCTGAATCCATCGATAACCTTCTGTTTACGCCCGCTGCTGTTGTTATCCCTAATCTACTCAATCCCGGAAACACAGACAGAACTTGCATCACACCAATGAAGAAGGCGCTCTTGGAAGTAACGTCTTTATTGACATGCTCGTTCATTTGATTTCTAACAATAAAAAGAATTGTTGCTGTAGCCAAAGCTCCCAATCCGATTAGTACGTAAGAGATAGATTCGCTATAATCTTTAAGACCAACGAAAGTTACTGTAGCTCCAACAATAAAAATTGGAATAATTCCGATAAAAACATTTCTTAAATAATTATAATTGTGTTTTATTTCTTTACTTCGGTCCTTTTTAATAACATATTTATAAAAATCTTTAAAATATAATTTAACATCTTTTCTTAAAAAGTAAATAACCGCAATCATCGAGCCTAAATTCAAAAGAATTACAAAAAAATCATTATCGCCGATTCCAGCCCTAAAAATAGAATCTAAGAATAAAACATGACCGCGAGACGAAACAGGCAAGACTTCCGTCACGCCTTGAACAATTCCAAAGATTATATACTTAATTAATTCGATTAGAATTTCCATGATTTACCTTCTTAGATTGCATAGAATAAAAATATTGCTAAAGCGCCAACACCGAAACAGTAATAACTAAAATAATTTAATTTACCGCTTTTAAAAATATTAAAAATAAATTTATAAGCTATGTAAGTAAAAATAATTGCCGCAATAAAGGCGAATCCATAATAAATTATCTCTGTGTTATTAATTGTTATGCTTTCACTTAAAAGATCTTTTCCTAAAGCGCCGATTGAAATAAATATATACATTAAAAACGAGAAATTCAAAGCGTGAGTTATATCGACATCTCTTTTTAATGCCGTTGATGTAGTCATCCCAGAACGAGATATTCCCGGAACTATCGCCGCTGATTGGGCTAAACCGATAAATAATACATCCCACCAAGATACTTTAGCTTTATTATTTTCAAAATTTAATTTACTGACAAAGTAAATTACAGTTGCTGTAATCAACAAACCGATTCCCGCAACTAATAAAGAATAGTTTTCAATAAAGTTTTCCAAATAATCGCCTAAAAGTAAACCGGCAATACCCGCAGGTATACAAGCGACAACAACTTTCATTAGATAGATAAAATTTTCTTTATTTTCAGCTCTCTTTTGAGGGACAAATATAAAAACAAAGAATGATTTTGCCAATTCAAACAACTTTTTAAAATAGATTACGATAAACGCCAATAAAGAACCGGTATTTAAAACAATTAAAAAGAAAATGTTTCTGTCCATGTCGATATTAAAAATTCCTTTGATCAACTCAACGTGACCCGAGGAAGATATCGGCAATACTTCTGTTACACCTTGGACAATGCCCAATAAGATATATTTAATTAATTCAAGCAAATCAAAGTCCAAGATTAACACCTCCTAAAAAACAGTAAAAGAAAAAGCCTTTCAATCTCGGCTTTTTCATGTTTTACAAAATATTACTTATATTCGCTCATCCATAAACCGTGAATATTACAATATTCATATACTTTTATTTCTTTAGTAAAATCAACGAAGAATTCAGCTTTTGGCTCGTCTTCTGGTTTTAATGTTTTAATATAATACTTATCGCCGTTTTCAATAAAAATCCATTGAATAAAATGTTTTTCTAACATTGGATGAGGAACTGAGCCGATTTTAACTGAAATTTGATTGTCACTGATTTTAGTGATTACAGGTAAATGTTTTTCATTTCCTTCATCTTCTTTTTTTGCTTCTAGTAAGATCATTGGTTCTCCGCAACATACCAAAGTAGAATCCACTGGATAGGTATAACAAATTCTTTTACATTTTTC
>JAVEVN010000093.1:0-4369 GCA_034005025.1 Candidatus Izemoplasmatales bacterium
GATGCTATTTGTAATCGCAGTTTAAGAGACAATATAATAGATGATTCTTTTGGAGTGAAATATTGTTTGGATTGTTTTGAGTTTAAAGAGATTACTTCAGATAAGTATCTCTTAAGAAAAGAACGTTCAATAGAAAAAATCAGTCACGAATTAAAGCTGGATTTTGCTTTAAGCAAGAAACAAATTCAAGGTAGTGAGTTTTTGGTAAACTGCTACAAAGAGAGAAAAAACGCTTTTTTACAAGCGGTATGTGGTGCTGGTAAAACCGAGATGTGTTTAAGTCTTATAAGTCATGTGTTAAACGAGTTTAAGATTGTCGGTTTTGTTATTCCGAGAATTGAAATTATTAAACAAGTTACGCAAAGAATGAGAGAATATTTTCCAAAAACTAAAATAACTTGTCTTTATGGTGGTGAAGTCATAAATGAAGAATCAAGTTTTATCATCTTAACCCCTCAGCAATTAATCAAGTTTTATCAGGAATTTGATCTTTTGATCGTCGATGAAGTCGATGCCTTCCCTTTAGCTAATAATCCTTTTTTTGAAAGATTATTTTTAAAGAGTAAAAAAGAAAATGCAATAACCATTTATATGAGTGCAACCATTACTAAAAATCACCAAAAGTTAATTAAAAATAAAGAACTTTCTTATCATTTAATTTCAAAAAGATATCACTATAAAGAATTAGCTATTCCGAAATTTATCAAAAAAGATAATTTTTTAGACATCAGTATTTTACCTTTAATCGATGAGTATGTTAAAAAAGAAGTGCCTTTAATTATTTATGTTCCTTCAATTGAAAAAGGAAAGAAGTTCTTTGAAGTGTTAATGAATAATAATTATTATGTAGAACTTATTACCAGTGAAACAAAATTCACTAAATCGATAATCAAGGATTTTATAAGAAAAAATATCCAGATTTTAGTTTCAACAACCATTCTTGAAAGAGGAGTTACATTTAAGGATATCTCAGTTATTGTTTTGGAAGCGGACTCTAAGGTATTCAACGAATCGACCTTAATTCAAGTTGCTGGTAGAGTTGGAAGGCTTGATGATGATGGTGAAGTAATTTTTTTATCAAAATATCAATCTAAAGCAATGACTGAAGCAAAAAGAAAAATCATCGCTTTCAACAATCAACTATGAAATGTGTCTTATGCGAGGAGTATTTCAACATTGAAATGCTCTTTTCAAGCCTTTTTAGTTTTCCTGATATTTGTCCAAAATGTAAAATTAAATATGAACCACAAATTAAATCAGAAGTTTTTCCAATAGATTTAGGGGAGATAACTTATATCTATCTATATGATTTCCCAATTAACTATAAACAAAGAAATTATCTTTATCGTTATTATAAAATCTTTTATAAATTTATTTTAGTTCACAAAGTTGATTATGAACTCTTTGTTTTCTTAGACAATCAAGAACTGAAAACTATCAATAAATGGTTAAAATATCTTAAACCTTTTCAAAAAATAGTCTTTTTCTCTTTGACTTATACTGATTTTACTTATGAGATTTTTTAGATTAAAACATTCAACTTTATTTACGTAGGTTATTTTTAGTGTTATAATTAAATTGGTTAAATAATATGAAAAGGAGTGATTTTATGAAACTAGACATTGTTGGCAAATCTGGATTTGTAATTACTGATGCAATCCATAATTACATTGAGAAAAAGCTCAATAAAATCGATCGTATTTTTACAGAAGAACTAGAAGCATTCGTCGTCTGTAAAGTCTATCGTGATGGAACAAAAGTAGAGATTACAATCCCTGTCAAATTCTTAACCCTAAGAGCAGAAGTTTCCGATCGAGATCTATACGCAGCGATAGACAAAGCTGTTGATAAGCTCGAAGCTCAATTAAGGAAGAACAAACACAAAATGAATCGTTCTTTACAAGAAAAAGTAGGTTTAAGAAACACCTTTGCCACAGACGAATTTGACTTGGAAGAATTAGAAAAAGAATTGATATCTCCTGTTAAGAAAAAAAGAATCACATTAGAGATTTTATCTCTAGAAGAAGCGTTAACGCAGATGGAATTATTAGGTCATGACTTCTTTATTTATAAGAATGAGGATAACGAAACTTCAATCTTGTATTTAAGAGATGACGGAAAATATGGTTTAATTGAAACAGAATAGTTTAAGTGACCCATTCGGGTCACTTTTTTTGGATAAAAAAAAGGCTAAAAGCCTTTATTTTTTATGAAATATCGAATTACCTTTGTAATCAATAGCTACAATCGCGGGGAAGTCAACTACTTTAAGTCTTCTGATTGCTTCTGATTGAAGATGTTCATAAGCAATTAACTCATTTTCGACGACGCATTGAGCTAACTTAGCGCCAATACCGCCAATTGCCATTAAGTATAAGCCTTGATATTTAGCGACTACATCATTAAATTCAACGGTTCTATCACCTTTACCAATCATTACTTTAAGTCCTTTTTCCATTAGATAAGGACTGTATTTGTCCATTCTATAACTAGAAGTAGGGCCGCAAGAGCCGATTACATGACCTTCTTTAGCTGGGGTTGGTCCAACATAATAGATAACCTGATCTTTTAAGTCAAAAGGTAATTCCTCATTTTTTTCAATCGCTTCGACTAGTAATTTATGAGCTGCATCTCTGGCTGTATAAATATAACCAGTGATTAAGACCTCATCACCTAATGATAAATTTTTTATCTGATCAAAGGTTATTGGTGTTGTTAATTTCTTTTCCAATTAAAGTCACCTCATTCTTTCTAGCGCTATGACATTGAAGATTAACGGCTACTGGCAGAGAAGCAATATGACAGGCAAAAGAGTTAACTTTAACGCCGATGCAAGTTGTATCTCCGCCTAAACCCATAGGACCGACATCAAGTTTATTGATTCTTTCCATTAGTTCAATCTCTAATTCTCTATCGGTTTCATTTTCAGTAACGTCATCAAGCGGTCTTAAAATTGCTCTTTTTGCTAGGATAGCTGATTTTTCAAAATTACCACCGATTCCCACTCCGACAATTAATGGCGGACATGGTCTACCGCCTCCGGCTTTAACAGTTTCTAAAACGAAGTTTATTATTCCCTCTCTTCCTTCAGAAGGAGAAAGCATTTTTAATGTGGACATATTTTCACTACCGCCACCTTTAGGAGCGATATGAATTATCAGTTTATTTCCAGGTATAAATTCATGATGAATAACTGCTGGAGTATTATCTAAAGTGTTAATCCTGTTTAACGGATGCTTAACGATAGACTTTCTTAAATATCCATCAATATAAGCTTGGCTTACGCCAACATTTATCGCTTCATCTAAATCATAATCAAAATAAAGTTCTCGTCCAATCTCTAAAAAACAGACGACAATTCCCGTGTCTTGACACAGAGGTAATTCTCTAGAATTAGCAATTTCATGATTTTCTAAAATCTTGTTTAAAATGCTTTTTGCTAGAGGGTTTGTTTCTTTATCTCTTGAACTCTCAAAAGCTTCCAAGACTTCGTCATGAAGGGTTTGAACTGAGTTTAACATCATGTTTTTAATATTTTCAATTATAGTCTTTCTTTCGATTTTATACATAAGCCACCTCTTAAATATTATTATAACATTTATATAAATGTTTTAAACAACGAGATTTATATTTTATTATTTGTTTACAAATCAACTAAATTTGAGTATAATTTTTAAGAGGTGTTGAAATGGAAAAAATTAAGATTATATCGGACAGTACCTGTGATTTGTCAAAAGAATTAATAGAGGAACATAATATAGAGCTTATTCCACTTTATGTAAACTTTAATGAGGAATCATATCTTGACGGCGTTAACTTAACGGTTCCAGAGATGTATAATTTAGTTGAAAAGAAAAATACACTACCGAAAACCGCTGCGCCTTCTCCGGGAGCTTTCGTTGAAGTTTTCAAAAAATATCTTGATCAAGGCTATAAGATTATTTATTTAGGTCTCGGTTCAAAATTTTCTGCGACTTTTTCAAGCGCTAATGTCGCTAAACAAACCTTAGAAAGTGAAGATATCTATTTGGTCGATTCAGGAAATTTATCATCGGGAACTGGACTTTTAATATTAAAAGCTGCTAAGTTTATAAAAGAAGGTTTAACAGCCGAAGAAGTTAAAGAAAAATTAGAAGAATTAGTACCTAAAGTCAGATCGCAATTTGTCATAGATACTCTTGATTATTTATATAAGGGCGGAAGATTAAACGCTTTATCAGCTTTTTTCGGTTCAATGTTAAAAATTAAACCGATTATAAAAGTTAGAGATGGCGTTATGGCTGTCGGTAAAAAGGGTCGAGGAACGATAAAAAAAGGTATCGATTTAATGCTTCAAGAAGTCTTTCATGAAAAAGATAATATCGATCCG